>JAPLRA010000087.1 GCA_026399445.1 Sulfuritalea sp. | reverse complement strand
GCACCGACAATCCGCACTCCAACCTGTTCACGCAGAAGATGCACGAAGTGCAGAAGTACATGATCATCACCGATCACAACTACCTCGGCTACGCCGTGATCGTGAACAAGAAGTTCTGGGACGGCTTGCCGGCCGACGTGCGCGGCCAGCTGAACCAGGCCATGACGGAGGCCACGGTCTACGCCAACAAGATCGCGCAGGAAGAGAACGACCACGCGCTCGAAGGCGTCAGGAAGAGCGGCAAGACCGCCATTTACGTGCCGACCAAGGAAGAGAAGCTGGCCTTCAAGAAGGCCATGGCGCCGGTGCACATCAAGATGGCCGACCGTGTCGGCAAGGAACTGCTGCAATCGATCTACAAGGAAACGGGCTTCGATCCGACCAAGCTCTGACCGACGGCAGTCCGACGCGCGGCGCAGGTCCTGCGTCAGCGGGTAATCCGTGTTGCGGTCCGGCCGGCGATGGTCCACCAATCGCCGTCGCCGGCCTTGCCCGCTCAGTATGTCTTGTAGGGCAGGAACTTGCCCGACATGACGATATTCACGCGGTCGCCGTTGGCGTTGGGTTCGCGCTTGAGGTCCATCTTGAAGTCGATCGCGGACATGATGCCGTCGCCGAATTCCTCGTGGATCAGTTCCTTGAAGGTGGTGCCGTAGACGCTGATCAGTTCGTAGAAGCGGTAGATCAGCGGATCGGTCGGCACGGCGGTCGGCAGCGAACCCTTGTAGGGCACCACCTGCAGCAGGGCCACGGCTTCCGGCGGCAGGCCGAATACTTTGCCCAGCGTGCCCGCCTGCTTCTTGTCGAAGGTCATCTGGCCGAGGCAGCCGGCGGTGACCCATTCCTTCGACAGCCCGATCTTTTTGGCTACGTCTTCCCACTTGAGGCCCTTTTTGATCTTGGCCTCGATGATTAGTTCGGTAACGTCGTTGCGATTCATGCTGCTCTCCTCTCAGTGATTGACGATCTGCTTCAATGATGTCGCGGATTTGTCGCTGGCCAGTGTCAGCACCGGTGCACGCTCGCCGTCGAGGCCGGGTTGCACCAGCGGCGGGTTCCTCGGATCGTGGAACATCCCGGTCTCGGCGCCGGCATAGGTCTTCGAGCGATTGACCAGGAAGTCCACCAGGTGGTTGCGGATCCGGTAGTACTGCGGGTCGTGGTGGATGCCGGCGCGGGTGCGGTCGCGCGGCATGGTGACTTCCACGATCTCGGCGATCTTGGCATGCGGACCGTTGCTCATCAGCAGGATCTTGTCGGCGAGCAGGATGGCTTCGTCGACGTCGTGGGTGATCATGAATACGGTCTGGTGCGTGGCCTGCACGATCTTCAGCAGCTCGTCCTGGATGGTGCCCCGGGTCAGTGCATCGAGCGCGCCGAAAGGTTCGTCGAGCAGCAGCATCTTGGGCTGGATGGCGAAGGCGCGGGCGATGCCGACGCGCTGCTTCATGCCGCCCGAAAGCTCGGCCGGCTTCTTGTGGATGGCATGGCCGAGGCCGACCATTTCCAGGTAGCCGGTGCAATGCTCCTTGATCTTCTCCTTCGACCACTCGGGCCACTTCGACTTGACGGCGAAGGCGACGTTGCCCAGCACGCTCATCCAGGGCATCAGGGCATGGCCCTGGAACACCACGCCGCGATCCAGGCTCGGCCCGCGCACTTCGCGGCCGTCCATGAAGGCGTCGCCCGCCGTGGCTTCTTCCAGCCCGGCCAGCACGTTGAGGATGGTGGTCTTGCCGCAGCCGGAGTGGCCGACGATGCAGACGAACTCGCCCTTGTCGATGTGGAAATGAATGTCCTCGAATACCGGCGGGTTGACCGCGCCAGCAGAGGCCGGAAAGACCTTCTTCAGCGCTTCGACGATCAGGAAATGTGCACTCATGTCAGGCCCTATTAACGCTCATTCACGATAGGTGACCAGCTTCTGCAGCCGGCCGAAGATCATGTCGAGCAGCATGCCCACCACGCCGATCATGGTGATGGCGAAGATCACGTTGGGCAGCGCCAGGTTGTTCCACTCGTTCCAGACGAAGTAGCCGATGCCGGTGCCGCCGACGAGCATTTCGGCGGCGACGATCACCAGCCAGGCAATGCCCATCGAAATGCGCATGCCGGTCAGGATGGTCGGCGCCGCGGCGGGCAGGATCACCAGGAAGGCCTTGCGCAAGGGATTGACTTCCAGCGTGCGCGCGACGTTGATCCAGTCGCGCCGCACCGAGGCGACGCCGAAGGCGGTGTTGATCAGCATCGGCCAGATCGAGCAGATGAAGATGACGAAGATGCCGGAGACGTTGGAGTCCTTCAGCGTGTAGAGCGCCAGCGGCATCCAGGCCAGCGGCGATATCGGCTTCAGCACCTGAATGAAGGGATCAAAGGCACGCAGCAGCAGCGGCGACATGCCGATCACGAAGCCCAGCGGCACGGCCACCAGCACGGCGAGGAAGAAGCCGAGGCCGACCCGCGCCAGGGAATGGCCGAGCTGGATGGCAATGCCCTTGTCGTTGGGGCCGTGGTCGTAGAAGGGATCCGACAGGTATTTGACGAAGGCCTTGCCGACTTCCAGCGGCGGCGGAAAGCCGCCCGACTTCTCCGCGCCTTTCCCCATCAAGGCCGTGTACTCCGCGTCGGCCGTCGACAGTGTCAGCGATTCCTTCGGTAGCGTGGCCATGTGCCAGGCGCCGATGAACACCAGGAACAGCATTGCCGAGATCAAGGTGGCCTTGAGGCTGAGGGAACGCATCTCGCGGCCTCAGGTACGGCGGATCGCAAAGCTGTTGACATAGGCGTCGGCCTTGGCCGGGTCGAATTCCTTGCCCATGACCTTGAACTTCTGGTACGACTCCTTGGGCGCGGTCATGCCGACTTCGGCCATGCGCTTCCTGGCATCGGTCAGCAGATACACCTGCTCGGCGATGTCCTTGTACTTGACCTCGCCCTTGATGTAACCCCAGCGCTTCATCTGCGACAGGATCCAGACCGCCATCGAGTACCAGGGGAAGGGATCGAAGCCGGCGCGGTTCGGCACGTTCTGCACGCCGCCCAGGCCGTCGGCGAACTTGCCGGTCAGCACCTGCTCCAGCACCGTCTTCGGCTGGTTCAGGTAGTTGGCCGGCGACAGCACCTCGGCCATCAGCGGCCGGTTCTTCGGGTCGCTGGCCATCGCGGCGGCGGTCAGCACGGCGCGATACAGCGCGGCGAAGGTGTTGGGGTTTTCCTTGACGAACTGCGTCGGCACGCCGAAGGAGCAGCAGGGGTGGCCGTCCCAGATTTCCTTGGACAGGATGTGGATGAAGCCCACTTCGTCATAGACGGCACGCTGGTTGAAGGGATCGGGGCCCAGGTAGCCGTCGAGGTTTCCGGCGCGCAGGTTGGCTACCATCTCGGGTGGCGGCACGACGCGGATCTGGATGTCCTTGTCGGGGTCGAGGCCGTGTTCGGCGACGTAGTAGCGCAGCAGGAAGTTGTGCATCGAGTACTCGAAGGGCACGGCGAACTTGAAGCCCTTCCACATCTTCGGATCGCGCTTGTCCTTGTGCTTGACGTGCAGCGTGATGGCCTGGCCGTTGACGTTCTGGATGGTGGCGACGTTGAGCGGCATCGGCGAGGAACCGATGCCCATCGACATGGCGATCGGCATCGGCGCCAGCATGTGCGAGGCGTCGTATTCCTTGTTGATCACCTTGTCGCGGATCAGCGCCCAGCCGGCGGTTTTGATCACCGAGACATTGAGCCCCTGCTTTTTGTAGAAGCCCAGCGGGTCGGCCATGATCAGCGGGCTGGCACAGGTAATCGGGATGAAGCCGATCTTGAGATCCTTCTTTTCCAGCGCGCCCTTGTCCTGGGCCATGGCTTCCAGCGCGCCGAAGGGCACCAGCGAGGAGATAGCGGCCCAAGCGGTCGAGGCACCGACCGCAGTGAGAAATTTGCGCCGCTCGCCGTCATGCGGGAACAGGGCGCGCATCACCGCGGTCTGCACTACACGGCTGCTGAGCGCGTCGACGTCGCTGCTGGCGATGTCGTGTTGCGCTTGCGAGGCGTGTTGGCCGCAGCTGCAATTGCTCATGGTGCTGTTCGGATCGAACGGATCGTGCAGTGACATGGTGCTCTCCCGGTTGATGGTCTGTCGGGAATACCGCAGACTCCGTGCCACCCGTTGGAACATACTGATTCGCTGCGACTTTCTGCTTGCGATGGGCTTCGCGAAGCGGCGGGGGTGGCGCCCTGCGCACCAGTGTGGGGCCCTGTTCAGGCGCGCTGACGCCAGATTGGGGCATGTCGAAAATGCTATAGGCATGTATTTCGGGCCATGGCAGGCCACGCCGGCCGTGCCTGACCGAAGACCGGAAAAAGCCGGCGCTGATGAAGCCCCTGCGCAGCAGGACGGTCGAGCAAAGTGCGCTCTCCTCGTCGCTACGGATGATGCGTCGGCGCTTTGGTTACTGTTGCGCCTGTTCCTGCTCGGTGGCGACGGAGGGCGCGCCTTCCATCCATGATTCCGGCGCGCGGCGCAGGTCCAGGGTCAGCGGGTAATCCGGGTTGCGCCCTTCGCGCCGCACGTGCATCGGCCCCGGCGTGTGGCCGTGATTCCAGAAGCGCGCGACGCGGCGCGACTCGGCCTCGTTGGCATTGACCGGGAAGGTGTCGTAGCTGCGTCCGCCCGGATGGGCGACGTGATAGGTGCAGCCGCCGATCGACCGCCCGCTCCAGCTATCCACCAGGTCGAACACCAGCGGCGCCTGCACGCCTATGGTCGGGTGCAGACCGGAAGGCGGGCTCCAGGCGCGGTAGCGCACGCCGGCGACATACTCGCCGCGCGTGCCGGTGCCGGTCAGCGGTAGCGGGCGGCCGTTGCAGGTGACGATGTGGCGGTTGTCCGATCGAGGAATCGACATAGCGCGCCGTGCCGCCGGCGCCGACTTCTTCGCCCAGTACGTGCCAGGGTTCGATGGCCTGGCGCAGTTCGATCTCGATGCCGTGATACACCACGGTGCCGAAGCGCGGAAAGCGGAATTCGAGGAAGGGTGCGAACCAGTCAAACTCGAAGGCATAGCCGGCGCGCTGCAGGTCGAGCACCACATCCTTCATGTCCTGGGCGACGAAATGCGGCAGCATGTAGCGGTCGTGCAGGCCGGTGCCCCAGCGCATCAGGCTGGCACGGCCGACATAGGGCGTCTGCCAGAAGCGGGCGACCAAGGCGCGCAGCAGCAGCATCTGCAGCAGCGACATCTGCGCGTGCGGCGGCATTTCGAAGCCGCGGAATTCGACCAGGCCGAGGCGCCCGGTGGCGCTGTCGGGCGAGTAAAGTTTGTCGATGCAGAATTCGGCGCGGTGCGTATTGCCGGAGAGGTCGACCAGCAGGTTGCGCAGCAGGCGATCGACCAGCCAGGGCTGCAGGCTTTCCTCGCCGGGCCCAAGGTGACGGGTGCGCTGCGCCATCTGCTGGAAGGCAATCTCGAGTTCGTAGAGGCTTTCGTGGCGCGCCTCGTCGACACGCGGCGCCTGGCTGGTGGGGCCGATGAACATGCCGGAGAACAGATAGGACAGCGCCGGATGATGCTGCCAGTAGCTGATCAGGCTCATCAACAGATCCGGCCGGCGCAGGCAGGGCGAGTCGGCCGGGGTGGCGGCGCCGATCGTGATGTGGTTGCCGCCGCCGGTGCCGGTGTGGCGTCCGTCGAGCATGAATTTCTCGGTGCCCAGGCGCGTCAGGCGCGCTTCCTCGTAGAGCCGCGTGGTGTTGTCCACCAGTTGCTGCCAGCTGCTGGCGGGCCGGGGTCGGGCGTGATGCGGAATTCCTTGATGCGCGGATCGTTGGGCGGTGTATAGCCTTCCAGTCGCACCGGCAGCTTGAGGTCGGCCGCTGTGGCTTCGATCGCGGTCAGCAGCATGATGAAGTCCTCGAGCAGCGGCACCGGCGGCAGGAAGACGCACAGCACGCCCTCGCGCACCTCGGCGCACAGGGCGGTATGCACGATCTCGCGCGGGTCGTAGCCCGCCTTAGGGTTGGTCGGCGGCGATTCGATCTTGAGTCGTGCAGCTTCTGGCGGCGCCTCGGTGGCGGGGTCGACCAGCGCCTCCTGCTCGGAGAACGGGTCGCGCGTGAATTCCTCTTCCTTGTCGCCGGGTTTGACCCAGGGCAGCGATGCCAGCGGCAGGCGCAGGCCCAGCGGCGAATCGCCGGGAATCAGGTAGAGGTGTTCGCGGCGCAGCGGCCACGGACTGGAGCGGAAGCGTGAAAACTCGGCGCTGGCGACATGGCGATTCTCGGCCGGGGGCAGTGCTTTGAGCGGCAGCACGTACCCCGCCGCTTCGCCCAGACCGCGTTCCAGCAGCTTCGCCACGCGCAGGCGTTCGTCGGGCTTCTTCAGGTCGGCCTTGAGCGGATCGAAATTCTCCGGCCAGCGTTGTTCCTCGTCGATGATGCGCGTTACATCCTCGTAGGCCGGTATCACCCAACCCGGATCGAGTCCGAGTTCGCGCGTCAGGCGACGGATGAAGTGCAGCGCATCCTTCGGCTGCTGCTTGCCGCCACCATCGGTCGTGACCAGCAGCTTGGCTTCCTTCCACAGCGGCTTGCCGTCGGTGCGCCAGTAGCAGCCCAGCGCCCAGCTCGCCGGGATACCACTTGCCCTGGCCGAAATGCAGCATGGCGCCCGGCGCGAAATGGCCCTGCAGACGGGTGAGCAGGTCGCCGGCGAGTTGGCGTTTCTTGTCTGACAGGGCGGTGTAGTTCCACTCCGCGCCGTCCATGTCGTCAATCGAAACAAAAGTCGGTTCGCCGCCCATGGTCAGGCGCACGTCGTGCCTTTCCAATTCGACGTCGACCTGATGGCCCAGTTCCAGAACCGCCTGCCATTGCGCTTCGGTGTAAGGCTGCGTCACGCGCGGGTCTTCGTGGATGCGCGTGACATGCATGGCGAAATCGAAGTGTGCTTCGCAGACTTCGGTGCCGCCGATCACTGGTGCGGCAGAGGAGGGCATTGCCGTGCAGGCCAGCGGGATGTGGCCTTCGCCCGCGAGCAGGCCCGACGTCGGGTCGAGGCCGATCCAGCCGGCGCCGGGGATGTAGACCTCGGTCCAGGCATGCAGATCGGTGAAGTCGTGATCGGTGCCCGAGGGGCCGTCGAGCGCCTTGACGTCGGCCTTCAACTGGATCAGGTAGCCCGAGGCAAAGCGCGCGGCCAGCCCCAGGTGGCGCATTGCCTGCACCAGCAGCCAGGCCGAATCGCGGCAGGAGCCGCGTTTGAGTTCGAGGGTTTCCTCCGGCGTCTGCACGCCGGCCTCGAGGCGCACGATGTAGCCGACATCGCCCTGCACGCGCTGGTTGATGCCGACCAGCATGTCGATGGTGCGCATCGGCTTGCCGAGCAGTTCCTTGCGCGCGCGCTTCAGCCAGTCGGCCAGCAGCGGGCCGGCCGGATCGGCTTCGAGGTAGGGGCCGAGTTCGCGCTTCAAACCTTCCGGATACGCGAAGGGAAAGCTCTCGGCGAACTCGTCCATGAAGAAGTCGAAGGGATTGATCACCGTCATGTCGGCGACCAGATCGACGGTGATCGAAAGTGATTCGGCCTTCTCCGGGAAGACCAGGCGCGCCACCCAGTTGCCGAAGGGGTCCTGCTGCCAGTTGAGGAAGTGCCCGGCCGGCTCCACCTTCAGCGAGTAGCTCAGGATGGGGGTGCGGGCATGCGCGGCCGGGCGCAGGCGAACCTCGTGCGGGAAAAGCGTAACGGCACGGTCGAAGCTGTAGCGGGTCTGGTGGTTGAGCGCAACGCGGATGGTCATCGGGAACCGTTCAGGGTGACAAAACTATGGAAAGACCGAGCCGGTGCGCTGCGCGCCGATTACCACTCGATGTTCGGCAACTGGGCAAAGGCGCGGCGCACACCCTCGCCCCAACTCTGGCGCAGCCGCAGTATGTAGGGGTCGTGCTCGTCGAAGCGCCGGACATGGCCCAGTTGCAGCGACTCGCGGTTGTAGCAGGCAAGGTCGATCGGCATGCCGACCGAGAGGTTGGAGCGCATGGTCGAATCGAAGGACACCAGCACGCACTTGATGGCGTCGTCCATCACCGTCTCGGCGGTGATCACGCGGTCGATGATGGGCTTGCCGTACTTGGTTTCGCCGATCTGGAAGTAGGGCGTCTCCGGCGTGGCCTCGATGAAATTGCCTTCCGCATAAACCATGAACAGTCGTTGATGTTCGCCGGCGATCTGGCCGCCGATGATGAAGTTGGCACCGCCATCGACATTGTTTTCCATCAGAAAGGGGCCGTCGCGGTGGCGCACTTCGCGCAGCGCGGTACCGATCAGTTCGGCCACGTCGTACATGGAAAACACGCTCATCAGGTTGGGCTCGACGCCATGCCGGATCGCCTGTTCCAGATGGTTCATGGTGGCCTGGGTGACGGCCAGGTTGCCGGAATTGACCACCACCAGCGCCCGGTCGCCGGGGCGTTCGAAGGTCTTCATCTTGCGGAAGGTGGAGATGTTGTCCACCCCGGCGTTGGTGCGCGAATCCGACGCAAACACAATGCCGGCATCGATCATGGTGGCGACGCAGTAAGTCATGGCTCCGTTTCCTCTGGTTTCATCAGGCCATCAGTTGGCTGGGGGAAGGCATATTGAAGGATAGCGTCGCCGCGGGCAACGTAGCGAACATCGCCGGAGGCAACTCGTCGGTGGACCAGAAATAGGTGGTGTTGATCAGGTTGCCCAGTTCGTAGATGCGTTCGAGGAAGTCGGACAGATATTCGTGCAGGCCGCCGGCGAAGATGCCGTCGATGCTGCCGTAGCGCAATTCGCCGCTGAGCAGGCCGCAACGCCGCAGCAGTTCGCTGGAGCGCGGGCCGTTGATCTCCTGCACCAGGCGATTGACTTCGTTCATGCAGGCGGTCAGCGAGCGCGGCATGTCGGGCCGCAAGATCAGCAGCTCGGCGACCCGGGTGGGTGTAATGAGGTCGCGATACACCTTGCGGTAGGACTCGAAGCCGGAGACCGAGCGCAGCAAGGCGCCCCAGTGGTAGTAGTCGGCGGCGCCGCCGACATCGCTGAGGCTGGGCAGCAGGATGTGGTACTTGACGTCGAGGATGCGCGCGGTGTTGTCGGCACGCTCGAGGAAGGTTCCCAGCCGCAGGAAGCGGAAGATGTCGTCGCGCAGAAGGGTACCGTGGGCGATGCCGCGCGACAGGTGCGAGCGCTCCTTGACCCATTCGAAGAAGGGCGAAACGCCGTCGTCGGGAATTCCTTCGGCGTGTATCTGGCGCATTTCCAGCCAGGTGCCGTTGAGCGCCTCCCACATTTCCGAGGTGATCACGCCGCGGATGGCGCGGGCATTCTCGCGGGCGCTAAAGATGCTGTTGTAGATGCTGCCCGGATTTTTTTCGTCCAGCGCCATGAAGTGCATCACGTTGTCTGCGCTGGGTTCGTCGTAGCGATCCTCGAAATCCTCGTGCAGGCCGCTGATCGAGAGCATGGCGCGCCACTCGTGGTGGGGCTCGGCGACGGTCTGCTTGAGCAGAGACATGCGGTAGGTGACGTCGAGCATGCGCGCCGTGTTCTCGGCCCGCTCCATGCTGCGGGCCATCCAGTAGAGGTGATCGGCAGTCGAGGAAAGCATCTCAGTTCTCCAGTACCCAGGTATCTTTTGTGCCGCCGCCCTGCGAGGAATTCACCACCAGCGAACCGTGCTTGAGCGCGACGCGAGTGAGCCCGCCCGGCACCATGCTGATGTCGCGGCCGGACAGCACGTAGGGCCGCAGGTCGATATGGCGCGGCGCGACGCCGCTGTCGACATAGGTCGGACAGGTCGACAGCGCCAGTGTCGGCTGCGCGATGTAGTTGTCGGGCGTGGCGAGGATCTTGGTGCGGAAGGATTCGATCTCTGCCTTGCTTGAGGTGGGCCCGACCAGCATGCCGTAGCCGCCGGAACCGTGCACTTCCTTCACGACCAGTTCGGCCAGGTGTTCCAGCACGTACTTGAGATCCTTCGGCTTGGCCAGTTCCCATGTCGGCACATTGGACAGGATCGGCTCCTCGCCGCAATAGAAGCGGATCATTTCCGGAACGTGGATGTACATCGCCTTGTCGTCGGCGATGCCGGTGCCGATGGCATTGGCCAGGGTCACGCGGCCGGCGCGGTAGGCATTGAACAGGCCCGGCACGCCAAGCACCGAATCCTTGCGGAAGGCCAGCGGATCGAGGAAGTCGTCGTCAATGCGGCGATAGATCACGTCCACCCGCTGCGGGCCCTGCGTGGTACGCATGAATACGAAGTTGTCGCGGACGAAGAGGTCGTTGCCCTCGACCAGTTCGATGCCCATCTGCTGGGCGAGGAAGGCATGTTCGAAATAGGCGCTGTTGAACTGGCCCGGCGTGAGCAGCACGACATTGGGATTGGTCACGCCCTGCTGCGCCACCGAGCGCAGGTTTTCAAGCAGCAGGTCGGGATAGTGTTCGACCGGCGCAATCGAAATGCGCGCGAAGAGTTCGGGGAAGAGCCGCATCATCATCTTGCGGTCTTCCAGCATGTAGGACACGCCGGACGGGGTGCGCAGGTTGTCCTCCAGCACGTAGTACTCCCCCTCGCCGGCGCGTACCAGGTCGACTCCCGCAATGTGCGCGTAGATGCCTCCGGGTACGTCGACGCCGGCCATCTCGGCACGGTACTGCGAGTTGCCCAGCACCTGCATGGCAGGAATGCGCCCGGCCTTGAGGATCTCCTGTCCGTGGTAGACGTCGTTGAGGAAGGCGTTGAGCGCCTTGACGCGCTGGCGCAGGCCGGCCTCGATGCGCTGCCACTCGGCGGCAGGAATGATGCGCGGCACGATGTCGAAGGGGATCAGGCGCTCCTTGCCGGCCTCTTCGCCATACACGGCGAAGGTGATGCCGACGCGATGGAAGGCAAGATCGGCCTCCTCGCGCTTGCGCGCGATGAATTCAGGGGTCGTCGAATCCAGCCAGGCGGCGAAGCCCTGGTAACTGGGCCGCACCTTCCCTGAGGGATCGAGCATTTCGTTGTAGGCGGGCTTCATGTCGGTGCAACTGGCGGAAAGGGGTTCCTGATACCGAGCAGAAACCGTGCCTGAGAAAAATGGCCGGAGAATCATCGGGTTGGCTACGGCGCAGAATTCATGCAGCACCGTGTGGGGGCGTCACGCTGCAGGATGGTGCGTGCACGGTGGTGAGGGCGGTCCGGGTTCTTGAGCAATCAGGGGGATGCCTTCGTCAGCATTGCAATCCGCTGCCGCGCACTCGGCGCCAACTCTGGAACGCCCTTGCGATGGGCCGCTTCGGCGCTCCGTGCCAAAGATGACGGCTTGAATTAGACTGATGCTTCCAGTCTTCACCACGACGCCAGGAGGCGGCCGCCATGGCCCCGCAGCAGCCGAGATTTTCACCGGAGAGCATTCAGGCGCTGGGCATCGCTGCGGCCTATGCGCTGATCGGCTGCCTCTGGATGTTGCTCAGCAGCGGCATCCTTGCGCTGCTGGTGAGTCGCGACGTATCGTTGCGCGATCTGCCGTGGAACGAGACCATGAGCGGCATGCTGGTGGTGCTGTCCTCCTCGTTGCTGCTCTTTCTGCTGGTCAAAAGAAAGCTTGAGGATTCGCGCCGTGCCGCGCAGGCGCTGAACCTGAGAGATCGCGCCATCGAGTCGAGCATCAACGCCATCATCATCACCGACCATACCCGCGCCGACAATCCCATCGAATACGTCAACCCGGCCTTTACCCGCATCACCGGCTATTCCGCCGCGGAAGCGATGGGGCGCAACTGGAACTTCCTGCTCGGCGATGAGGTCGATCAGCCTGCGCTGGAGGGCATTCGCGTTGCCTTGCGCGAGAAGAAGGAAGGCCGCGCCCTGCTGCGCAACTTCCGCAAGGACGGCAGCCTGTTCTGGAACGATCTGCATCTGGCCCCGGTGCGGGGCGACAGCGGTGCCGTTACCCATTTCATCGGCATCCTGAACGACGTCAGCAACGCCATGCGCTATCAGGATGAGCTCGAGCACCAGGCCAACCATGACACGCTGACCGGGCTGCCCAATCGCAATTTGCTGAAGGATCGCATTGCACAGGCGATCGCCTACGCGCAGCGCTACCAGCGCACCTTGGCGGTCGCCTTCATCGATCTCGACAATTTCAAGCTGGTCAATGACAGTCTCGGCCATCAGGCCGGCGACCAGTTGCTGAAGACCGTCTCTGCCCGTCTCCAGTCGTGCGTCCGCGTCAGCGACACCGTAGCCCGTCTGGGCGGGGATGAGTTTGTGATACTGCTGTGCGACCATCCGGCCGAGCCGGGCGTTGAATGCCCGCCACTCAACGTCACGCTGCAAAGAATCCTGGATGAGATCGCGCTGCCCTACCGGATCGGTGCGCACGAATTCTTCCTGTCATGCAGTATCGGCTATACCCTGTTGCCGGGGGACGGGGACACCGCGGATCTGCTGCTGAGAAATGCCGACATGGCGATGTATCGCGCCAAGGACCTCGGACGCAACAACATCCAGCCGTTTGTGCCGGAACTCAACGAAAAGGTGGTACGCCGGCTGTCGCTGGAAGGCGATCTGCGGCGCGCGCTGGACAACGGCGAGTTCTATCTTTGCTACCAGCCGCAACTGGATCTGGTCACCCGCCGCATGGTCGGCATGGAGACGCTGATCCGCTGGCAGCATCCGCAGCGCGGGCTGATTTCGCCGGTGCAGTTCATACCACTGGCGGAGGAAACCGGGCTGATCGTGCCCATCGGCGCCTGGGTCTTGCGCACCGCCTGCGCCCAGGCCAAGGCCTGGCAGGATGCGGGGCTGCCGCCCGTCAGGCTGTCGGTCAACCTATCGGCCCGGCAGTTCATCCAGCGCGATCTGATCGCGTCGATCAAGCAGACGCTCGAAGAAACCGGCCTGTCTCCCGAATACCTGGAGCTGGAGCTGACCGAAAGCCTGATCATGCACAACGCCGATTTGTTCATTTCGACCCTGCGCGAATTGCGAGAGATCGGCATCGAACTCGCCGTCGACGATTTCGGTACCGGCTATTCCAGCCTGAGCTATCTGCAGCGTTTCCCCATCAACCGGCTGAAGATAGACCAGTCCTTTGTCCGCGATATCGTCGGCAATACCGACAGCGGCGCCATCTCGGTGGCCATCATCATGCTCGGCCACAGCCTTGGCCTCAAGGTGATTGCCGAGGGCGTGGAAACAATTGAACAACTGGATTGCCTGCATTCCAGCAACTGCAATGAAATCCAGGGGTACTACTTCAGCAAGCCCCTGCCGGCAGCGGAAATGCAGAAGCTACTCGAGCAAGACGTGCGCACTCCGGCCTGATCCGGCGTCAGGGCTCGTCGCCGGCAAACACGAACGCGTCCAGCGCCAGCGCACCCAACTGGTAGTCGCTGTAGGTGGTTTGCGCTGCCGCCATCTCGCCGGCAGCACCCATCGCGACAAACAACGGCAGCAGATGTTCTGGTGATGGATGCGCTCGCGCGGCCTGCGGCGCTTGTCGGCGCCAGTCGAACAGGGCCGGCAGGTCGCGCCGCTGCAGCGCTTTTACAAACCAGTCGCGGAATTCACGGACATACGGCAGCGCCGCGCCATCAGGCGCTTCAGCGACGATGTCGCGCAGATTGTGGGTAAGCCCACCCGAGGCGAGGATCAATACGCCGCTCCGCGTCAGCGGCTGAAGCAACCGGCCAAGCTGATAGTGAGTTTCGGCAGATGCTTGCGGCATCACGGCCAACTGGATCACCGGAATATCGGCGGCCGGGTACATGGCGGAGAGCGGCGACCATGCACCGTGATCGAGTCCGCGATCGGGGTCGATGTGAATGTCGGGAACCAGCCCGGCAACTTCCGCGGCGAGCTCGGGTGCGCCGGGAGCCGGATAGGTGAGCTCGTAGAGCGGTTGCGGAAAGCCGTGGAAATCGTGAATCGTTTCCGGTTGGGCGGCGGCGCTGACCGCCGGTGTCCGCGTGTTCCAGTGCGCGGAGACGGCGAGAATCGCCCGCGGTCGCGGCAGGCTTTGCGCCAGCACCTGCCACGCCGGCCCGGCACGGCCGGGTTCCAGCATCAGCATCGGCGAGCCGTGGGAAATGAATACCGGCGGGATGTAAGTCATGGCCGCAGTCTAGCGCGGCGGATTTGATCCGGTCAGTGACCAGCCCGGAACACATTGTTGTGCGCGGCGCAACACGACCTGCGTATTTCGGCCGGAACGCATCTGGCATTGTCGATTGTCGCCGTATCGCCAGTGCCGACTTTCATGATCCATGCTCTGGCGCTCACGGTCCGCTGGCGGGAGACACCGGCGGCAGCTAGGTGCCCATTGCCGTCGCTCTGGATTATTCAGTCAACGACAGCAATGCAGCGGGAACGGCCATTGACGAGGGCGACGGAATACGATTTGAAGGGCGGGTGTCAGGATGAACCAGCCGTTTCACAACGAACGTTTAAACACCACAGCGGAGGGTTAGAGTCTTTCCAGGAGTTGTGCTTTCTTCCTCTGGAATTCATCTTCGCTAATCACCCCATCTTTTCGAAGACCCTGCAGTTCTACAAGTTTTTGTGATGTCGTGTCATTTGTAGGTGCGGACAATGTTTGGGGTGATGCAGGCCGAGCATCAAGGGGAGGCAAATCGGTTTCCGATATAGATGAAGCGATCAGTTTGGATTCCATTACACCAGCACGCCCCTTGGTTTCGTCAGTTTGCTGCAATAGGCTTCCCGCCA
>JAPLRA010000184.1 GCA_026399445.1 Sulfuritalea sp. | reverse complement strand
TCTTCGCTGACGATCCGCACCGTGTCGGAAGAATCATTGCCGCCGATGTAGAAGAAATACCCGATATCGTGCGCCTTGAGAACCTTGAATATCTCCTGGCAATATTTAAGGTCTGGCTTGTCGCGGGTCGACCCAAGTGCGGACGATGGCGTGCTGGCCACCATTTCAATGTTGTGGCTGGTTTCCTGCGTGAGGTCGAGGAAGTCTTCGTCGACGATGCCGGACACGCCGTGATAGGCGCCATAGACCAGTTCGACGTTGCGGAACTTGCGGGCTTCGAGGACGACGCCGGCCATCGATTGATTGATGACGGCGGTAGGCCCTCCGCCTTGAGCGACCAACACCTTCCCGCGCGGCATGGTGCGGCGTTCCGTTCGGTTGATCAGCGTGGATTGATTGTCGGTCATGTCAGTAAATCCGTCGTCGGAATTGAGAAATCATTCGGGGAAACCCCAGTTCGATAACCACTATATCCGTCATTGAGCGTGATCGGCATCCATCCGCCGGATTTGTCCATTAATCACATTTTGTTTTGCATTGGTGGTCGCTGCAATAAGGCATGCGTCCGAGGATTCCGATAATTCTTCGGATCTGAAGCAATAGGAGTTGGCGGTTTTGGGGGTGCAAAGAGTCCGCGGCATGATAAAATAATGTGTTGGGTTCATTAACTATCGGGGGGAAGTTTATGTCAGCAGGACTGATGTTTGCGTTGATCTGTGCCGTGGCGGCAATCGCCTATGGGTGGATCATGAGCCAGTGGATTCTGGCGCAACCGGCGGGCAACGACCGCATGAAGGAAATTGCCGCGGCAATTCAGGAAGGCGCTCAAGCCTACCTCAACCGCCAATACACGACGATCGGTATCGTCGGCGCGGTACTTGCTGTGCTGATCCTGATATTTCTCGGGACAAAGACGGCGATCGGTTTCGTGATCGGTGCCGTATTGTCAGGCGCTGCCGGCTACATCGGCATGAACGTTTCGGTTCGCGCCAACGTGCGCACGGCGCAGGCGGCAACCGTCGGCCTGAACGAGGCGCTGAACGTGGCCTTCAAGGGCGGCGCCATTACCGGCATGCTGGTGGTTGGTCTCGGCCTGCTGGGCGTCGCCGGTTATTACGCCGTGCTGAAAATGATGGGCGGCCCCGGCGTCAAGCTGGAAGACATCATCCATCCGCTGGTCGGCCTTGGTTTCGGTTCCTCCCTGATCTCGATCTTCGCCCGACTCGGCGGCGGCATCTTCACCAAGGGCGCTGACGTCGGCGCCGACCTGGTTGGCAAGGTGGAAGCCGGCATTCCCGAGGATGATCCGCGCAACCCGGCCGTGATCGCCGACAACGTCGGCGACAACGTCGGCGACTG
Organism: Sulfuritalea sp.; assembly: GCA_026399445.1. Taxonomy (GTDB): domain Bacteria; phylum Pseudomonadota; class Gammaproteobacteria; order Burkholderiales; family Rhodocyclaceae; genus Sulfuritalea. The sequence continues at coordinate 2,409 of JAPLRA010000184.1, read as the reverse complement.
TGCCGGCATGGCGGCTGACCTGTTTGAAACCTATGCGGTCACGACGGTGGCAACCATGCTGCTGGGTGTGCTGTTGCTGAAGGTGAATCCCGTGTTCGCCGAACAGGCGGTCATCTATCCGCTGGCCCTGGGCGGCTTCTCGATCATCGCCTCGATTATCGGCGTGATGTTTGTCAAGGCTCGTGACGGCGGCAAGATCATGAACGCGCTTTATCGGGGCCTGGCGGTTGCCGGCATGCTGGCACTGGTGGCCTTCTACCCGATGACTACCTGGCTGCATATGCGTCTTTACGGTGCGGCGGTGGTCGGGCTGGTTCTGACCGGCCTGATGGTGTACATCACCGAGTACTACACCGGCACGGAGTTCAAGCCGGTGCAGCACGTGGCGGAAGCTTCGACCACGGGTCACGGCACCAACATCATCGCCGGTCTCGGCGTGTCGATGAAGTCCACTGCATGGCCGGTGCTTTCCGTTTGTGCCGCCATCTGGGCTTCCTACACGATGGGTGGTTTGTATGGCATCGCGATTGCCGCCACCTCCATGTTGTCCATGGCCGGCATCGTCGTCGCACTTGACGCATACGGTCCGATCACCGACAACGCGGGCGGCATTGCCGAAATGTCCGAACTGCCGCCTTCCGTGCGTGCCATCACCGATCCGCTCGATGCCGTGGGCAATACCACCAAGGCGGTGACCAAGGGCTACGCCATCGGTTCCGCCGGCCTGGCTGCACTGGTGCTGTTCGCCGACTTCACGCACGGCCTGGAATCGCTCAAGCCGGGCATCAAGTTCGCGTTCGACCTGTCTGATCCGGCTGTCATCATTGGCCTGTTCGTTGGCGGCATGGTGCCTTACCTGTTCGCCGCAATGGGCATGGAAGCTGTCGGTCGCGCCGCTGGCTCCGTGGTGGTCGAAGTGCGCCGCCAGTTCAAGGAGATCAAGGGCATCATGGAAGGCACGGCCAAGCCGGAATACGGCACCTGCGTCGACATGCTGACCAAGGCTGCCATCAAGGAAATGATGATTCCGTCGCTGCTGCCGGTACTGGTTCCGGTCGTGGTCGCCGTCATCATGAATTTCCTCATGCCCCCGCTGAACGGCGTCGGCGCAGGCGTTCGCGCGTTGGGCGGCGTGCTGATGGGCACCATCGTCACCGGTCTGTTCGTCGCCATCTCGATGACCACCGGCGGCGGTTGCTGGGATAACGCCAAGAAGTACATCGAAGACGGCCACTTCGGCGGCAAGGGTTCCGAGGCGCATAAGGCGGCTGTGACAGGCGACACCGTGGGCGATCCGTACAAGGATACGGCTGGCCCGGCGGTGAATCCGCTGATCAAGATCATCAATATTGTCGCCTTGATGATCCTGCCGCTGGTGGTGTGATCCTTAGCAGCATGATCGATAAAACGGGCAGCCTGCGGGCTGCCCGTTTTCTATTGGTACTTGCCGTATTGGCGGGCGCCGCGGCGACTTGGGCCCAAGTCGAGCAGCCGGAAGCGGCAAGCGGCTTTGCGCCCCGGGCTGCGGTGACCAGCAAGGGTTTCATGGCGGTCACTGCGAATGTCTACGCGACCGACGCCGCTGCGGAAATCCTGCAACTTGGCGGCAATGCGCTCGATGCAGCCATCGCTGCACAATGGGTATTGAATCTGGTTGAGCCTCAGTCATCGGGCATTGGCGGCGGCGGATTCCTGTTGCATTGGGATTCCACGCGGGGGCTGGTGTCGGCATGGGACGGCCGGGAGATCGCTCCCCGCTCCGCCAGAGCCGACTTTTCCAGACGGGCCGACGGCAGCCTCGCGAAATTCCACGAAGTGCTGGCGACTGGCAAGGCAGTCGGCATTCCCGGGCTGGTCGCCATGCTGGAAGCGGCGCACAGGCGCCACGGCAAGCTGAAGTGGGAGCGGCTATTTCGTCCTGCGATACGACTGGCGGAAAACGGTTTTGCCATCTCGCCGCGTTTGCACATACTGCTGCGGGACGACCCATTGCTTCGCCGCGATGCGGCGGCGCGGGCGCTTTACTACCAGGGCAATGGCGAAGCACGGCGGGCCGGCGAAGTCTTGCGCAATCCGGAGTTTGCCCGGACCCTGCGTGGCATTGCGACAGACGGTGCCGATGCCTTGCACATAGGCACGCTGGCCGACAATGTCGCCGCGGCGGTGCAGCAGCGAGGAGGCGTGCTGGCGGCAGCGGATATGCATGAATACAAGCCTCGGCAGCGCGATGCCGTATGCGGCGCGTATCGTCGGTGGCGAATTTGCGGAATGCCGCCGCCTTCATCGGGAGGCATAGGCGTGCTGCAGTTGCTGGGCCTGCTGGAACGCAGCCGCATGCCGGCAGGTGATCCTGCATCGGCGGATTCTGTGCATTTGTTTGCCGAAGCTGGCCGACTCACATACGCAGAT
>JAPLRA010000049.1 GCA_026399445.1 Sulfuritalea sp. | reverse complement strand
TGGGCGCGCATTCACACCTGGGACGGCAAGAAGTGGAACTTCACTTCCGACTGGTATCAAGGTGACGAGAAGGTGCTGCGGCCGCTGGTTATTTCCACCGCCGGCAGGTACGCCGAAGAGAAGAAGATCGTGCGGCGAACGGCCGAAGACTGCAAGAAGTGACATAAGGATCTGCCGGATGGGGCGTGGTTTACCTCGTCCGGCAGGAGTCCTGGAAGAGTCCGAAATACTCATCCGCGCATATCGAAAGAGCACATGACTACTGCCAACATCCTTCTCAACGTCAATAGCATCGAGGTGATCTACAACCACGTCATTCTCGTGCTCAAGGGCGTCTCGCTGTCCGTGCCACAAGGCAGCATCGTGGCCCTGCTCGGCGGCAACGGCGCGGGCAAGACCACTACGCTGCGTGCCGTGAGCAATCTGCTGCATGGCGAGCGTGGAGCAGTGACCAAGGGCTCGATCGAGTGTCGTGGCGAACGCATCGAAGCGTTGACGCCCGCCGAGCTGGTCAAGCGCGGCGTGGTTCAGGTCATGGAAGGGCGCCACTGTTTTGGCCACCTGACCATCGAAGAAAACCTGATGACCGGCAGCTACACGCGCACCGACGGCAAGGCCGCCGTGGCGCAGACCCTGGAAAAGGTCTACAACTATTTCCCGCGGCTGAAGACGCGGCGCGCCAGCCAGGCGGCCTACACTTCGGGCGGCGAGCAGCAGATGTGCGCCATCGGACGCGCGCTGATGGCCAATCCGACCATGGTGCTGCTCGACGAGCCTTCGATGGGCCTCGCGCCGCAAATCGTCGACGAGGTTTTCGGCATCGTCAAAGACCTTAACCAGCGGGAAAAGGTCACGTTTCTTCTGGCCGAACAAAACACCAACATGGCGCTGCGCTATGCCGATTTTGGCTACATCCTCGAAAATGGCCGCGTGGTCATGGAGGGTGCCGCAAAAGAACTGGCGACCAACGAGGACGTCAAGGAGTTCTACCTCGGCATCTCTTCGGGCGAGCGCAAAAGTTTCCGCGAGTCGAAGCACTATCGCCGCCGCAAGCGGTGGCTCGCCTGAGGTCTGCGGATCACGCGGCGCGCTGCGGCGTTGCTCAAGGCCTCGTTTAGAGAAACTAAACGTCGGCCTTTCGCGCCTTGCATCGCTTGGTGCTCCACAGCCCTCGACATTTCCCCGGAGTTCTGATGTCCAAATTTTTTGACGCCCTCGAAACCCGCTCCGCCGACGAACGAAAGTCGGCGCTGGCGATACGGCTGCCGCAACAGATTGCGCATGCCAAGGCCAATACCGCCTACTTCACCGAGTCGCTGAAGCACGTAGATGCGGCTTCGATCACCTCGACTGCCGCCCTTGCCGCTTTGCCGGTAGTGCGCAAGAGTGATTTGATCGAGTTGCAGAAGACCCGGCGACCATTCGGCGGTTTGGCGGCGTCTGGCTGGGGCAAGCTCGGCCGCGTGTTTTCCTCGCCCGGTCCGATCTACGAACCGGAAGGCCGGAATACGGATTACTGGCGCACGGCACGTGCGCTTTACGCCGCGGGCTTTCGCGCCGGTGATCTGGTGCATAACAGTTTTTCGTACCATATGACCCCAGGAGGCTGGATCATGGAGGCGGGTTTGCAGGCGCTGGGCTGTACCGTGTTTCCGGCCGGCGTCGGGCAGACCGAGCAGCAGGTGGCGGCGATGGCCGACCTGCAGCCCAACGGCTATGCCGGCACGCCGTCTTTCCTGCGCATCCTGCTGGAAAAGGCCGATGAGTTGGGCATCAAATTGCCGTCGCTGACCAAGGCGCTGGTTTCCGGTGAAGCCTTTTTGCCGCCAGTTCGAGACGCCCTGCTGGCACGCGGGATTGCCGGATATCAGGCCTATGCCACGGCCGAACTGGGTGTGATCGCCTACGAATCCGAAGCCCGCGAAGGACTGGTGATCGATGAGGGCGTGCTGATCGAGATCGTGCGTCCCGGCACCGGCGATCCGGTGGCGGTGGGTGAAGTCGGCGAAGTTGTGGTGACCACTTTCAACACCGACTACCCGTTGATCCGCTTTGGCACCGGAGACCTTTCGGCATTTCTGCCCGACTCGCTGACCAAAGCGTCGCCCTGTGGCCGCACCAACATGCGCATCAAGGGCTGGATGGGACGCGCGGATCAGACCACCAAGATCAAGGGCATGTTCGTGCATCCGGAGCAGGTGGCCGCGGTGGTGAAGCGTCACCCGGAGATTTGCCGTGCGCGACTGGTGGTGACCAATCCGGACAGCAGCGACCTGATGACCCTGAGCTGCGAGGTCGGCGCGCCAGGCGGCAACCTGGACAAGGCTATTGCGGATACGGTGCGCGATGTCACCAAGCTGCGCGCCGAAGTCAAACTGGTGCCCGTCGGCAGTCTGCCCAATGACGGCAAGGTGATCGAGGACGCCCGGAAATATGACTGAGCCCCGCGGCCCCCTTGCGGGGCTGCGCATTCTCGACCTCACGCGGCTGCTGCCGGGACCCGTGGCGACCATGCATCTGGCCGATCTCGGCGCTGAGGTGCTCAAGATCGAGGACACCGGCGCCGGCGACTATGCCCGTGCCATGGGGCCCGGCGAGCGCGCGGCAGGTGGCAAAGGCGGCGACAGCCTGTTCTTCCGCATGGTCAATCGCAACAAGAAAAGCCTGCGGCTGGACCTGAAGCAGGCGGCGGGCGTCGAAGTTTTCATGCGTCTGGCAAAAGATGCCGATGTGATTTTCGAAAGCTTTCGCCCCGGCGTGGTGGACAAACTTGGGGTCGGCTACGAAACGGTACGAACGATCAATCCGCGAATTGTCTATTGCGCGATCACCGGTTATGGCCAAACCGGTCCCTGGGCCCAATTCGCCGGTCACGATCTCAACTATCTCGCGACGTCAGGGCTGCTCGACCAGATCGGCACCCACGACGGCAAGGCCAGCGGCCCCCCGGCCATTCCCAATCTGCAGGTCGGCGATCTTCTGGGGGGGGCGCTTACTCCCCTGCTCGGCGTTCTCGCCGCAGTGATAGGTGCCAAGGCGACCGGGCAGGGCAGCCATGTCGATGTGGCAATGACCGACGCCGTGCTGGCCCACACCATCTTCCCGCTGGTGACCACGCAGGTGTTTGGACAGCCCGCACCGCGCGGCGCGGACCTGCTGACGGGCGGCGTGCCCTGCTATGGCGTGTATCGCACCGCCGATGATCGTTACCTTGCGGTGGGTGCCCTGGAACCGAAGTTCTGGCAGGTCTTCTGCACAGCGATCGGGCGTCCCGACCTGGGGCCCTTCGGTCTTGCCACAGGAAGTGACGGCCGGCGGGTGAAGGCCGACCTGGCCACCTTGATCGGTTCGCAGTCGTTGGCGCATTGGCAAGCCATCGTTTCTGTCGCCGACTGTTGCGTTACGCCGGTTTTACGCATGGACGAAGTCGTCGCACACCCGCAAGTCATCGCCCGCGAAATGGTGGTCGAGGTAGGCGGCACCAAACAGTATGCGCCGCCCTTCAAGCTCTCTGCCTGGCCTTGGACAAACGCCCAACCCGCGCCGGCAGTCGGGGCAGACAGCGTAGCCGTGCTGAAAGCCGCCGGCTATGCGGAAGCCGACATCGAACAATTGCGCGCTGACAGAGTGATTTAGCGCCCCGCCCCTGGGGCCGGCTTTGCGCCAGGCTACTCGCTCTTCTTGCCGGTCGATTTAGACTGAGCCTGATCCGCTGCCGTCGGGGTGCCGCTGGCAGCAGTGGCGGCCGCTGTCTGGGCTGCGTTCTGCATGAAATTCCATGGCCACAGCGTCGGATTGGCGAAGGGATTGGCGTTGGCGTCAGGGTTGCTCGCCGACTGGCTGATGGCCTGCAGCGCCGACAATGTCGCGCACTGTATCTCAAGCCCCTGAATGGTCATCTGCAGCATGCCAAGATTGGTCTTGAGCCAGCCCTCGACCGCCTTCAGATCCGCAATCCGCTTCTCGAGTTCGTTGGTGTCCAGCGTCGGCGTAACCAGACCCGGCAACGGCATGCCGGTATTTCCCCACAGGGACTTCAGAAATTCCATCGGATCAGACGGCGTCGTGCTCATGGCGTTACTCCCAATAATGTGGACTGATCTTACCTCAGTGCTGTCATCCACGCTAAACTGCCCGTTGTCATATCCGGAACCGACCTGCAGGGGAACGCAATGCTTAAACTATTGGTGGTCGAAGACCATGCGTTGGTGCGCGAGGGATTGCTGGCAACGCTGAAGAACCTCGGCGCGGAAACCCAGACCTTCGGCGTGCCGGATGCGAATGCGGCGATTGCCGTGCTGGAGTCCGAGGACATCGACATGATGATCCTCGACCTGATGTTGCCGGGGACCAAGGGCCAGACCTTCCTGCCGGTGGTGCGGCGCCGTTTTCCGACAGTTCCGGTGGTCATCCTCTCCGCGCTGGATGATGCCGACACTGTTTCCCGCGTGATGAAGGCTGGTGCTGCCGGATTTGTTTCGAAGTCCGGCTCGAGCGTCGACCTGCTGGAGGCCTTGCGGGCGGTGTTGTCCGGCGAAATCTATTTGCCGCCCAAACTGAGGGAGCTGACAAGTCGCAGCGAAACCGCCCATGGTGAAGGCAAGCCGCTGGCGCAACGTTTCGGATTGACTGCGGCGCAGGCGCGAGTTCTGGAACTGCTGGCGGAAGGCAGCAGCAACCGTCAGATTGGCGAGTTGCTGGGCTTGACCGAGGGGACGGTGAAAATCCACGTTTCGGCCATCATGAAGGCCATGAGCGTCAACAATCGTTCAGAAGCCGCCTTGATGGTGAGCCGCAAGCGGCGCCAGAACTGAGTATTTTTCAGGCCGCCATTGCCATGGCCGGGGCATGGGCCGAGGCGGGCCGGGTGGCGGCACCGTCCTCGACAAGATCCTCCGTGTCGTCGAAAGATATCTGCAGGAGATCGAGTACCTGACGGGCGATGCCGCGGCTGGCATTGGCCAGAGGTGAGGGCAGGCTGCCGGGAATGGTCTTCTGCAGCAACTGCTTGCTGGCGGAGAGCGTCGCCACCGGCGAAAGAATGCGGTCGCCGAAGCGGGCCAGGAATTCGTCAACGGTTTTTTCTGCCGCGTCGCGCTGCCAGACATTGGTGGGCCACTGTGATGGCACGGCGTAGGCGCGCGGAAACATTTCGAGGTCGCGGATGACGGTGCGGATGTCCTCGTGCGAGTCGCGAAACGGCAACAGCACCAGATCGGCCACGCTGTACAGGTTGTGGTCCATCTCGGTGCGATTGCCACCGCCGTCGATCACCCCCATCCATGACTTGAGCGAGCGGATCTTGCTGGTGACCTTGGTCAGTGCCTCGCGCGAACGTGCGTCGGCGACCAGGTAGCGGCGACCGGCCGGATCCAGCGGTTCGCGGCAACTGTCGGTGAGTACGCAAACCGAGCGCTGTCCGAGCAGGCCCATGCCCTGGCAAAGCATATGGGAAATCGTGGTCTTGCCGGTGCCGCCCTTGTTGCCGATAACGCAGATGATGTCCGCCATGCCTGACTCCTCTTCGATCCCGGCGTGCATCCGGGGTCTGTGTGGGGAGGATTATTGGCCATCGGGGACACCTTCGATGGCCGAAATTGCGAGGCAATCGCCGCGTTTATGTCCGAGTCCCTTCAGGGCGAGGACGGTATCCCAGCGATATGTCCCGGTCCCATCGGGGCGAGGACGGTGCCTTGCACGCCTGGTATGTCGCTTCGCGAGCAGGCGTCCCAGCGATATGTCCCGGTCCCATCGGGGCGAGGACGGTATCCCCGGCGGATGTTCAGCCAGCCGGGCGGTAGCAGTAAAGGCGGGTTTGCCGGCCATCGGCAACGTCGACGGTGCTTTCGGGCCGGACATCCGGTACGGCGAAGCTGTTGCTGATCAACCGCGCATCCGCCTTCATCTCGGCTTTGGCCTTGATCCAGAGCCGATGCATGGGGATGGGCGAGAGAAAGGCATAGACCAGCACATAGTCTCCGAGCGGGTGGGACCAGAAGTCGCCATACCGGATCTCGACGTTGGGCAGGCGGCGACAGCGGAGCCTCGCCCAGGCCCACGTTAGCGGTGCGTGTTCGAAGCCGACGAAGCGGCAGTCGGGACGCGCCCCAGCCAGATGGCGCAACAGCCCGCCATCGCCGCAACCGAGATCGATGGCGGCGCCTGGCGCGGCCGGGAGCAGTTTGAGCAAGGCCTCACTGGAAGCTGCGTTGGTCAGGTAGAGCGGTACCCGGCTGCGGTCGGTACGCCAGAAGACCAGCAGCAGCATGACGAAGCCCGCCAGCCAGACCCAGGAAGGAAGCCCCAGGCCGAGTGCCAGCACCGCCAGCGGCATGAATCCGAGATGGATCGGCAGCCACCAGACGGGCCCGCGCAACAGGTAGCTGACCAGCGCCGCGCACGATCCCTGAGCGGCCGCCATCGCCAGCGGCTGTGCGAGCAGGGCGGGGAACAGCAGGGCCAGCCCTCCCGTCAGCAGCGCGCCGAGCATCTGTGCGGTCGCCGCTTGCTTCAGCGGCGACCCTGACGAGTGATGCGTGGTCAAGCCAGCCCAAGTCCGGCGCGCAAGGCGTCTCGTTCCGGCACCGTCGCATCGATGCTGCGCCGCTTGACATGGCCGAAGCCGCGAATTTTCTCCGGCAAGCGGGCAAGGGCAATGGCGTCGCCCAGCGAGCTTCGGTCCAGCTTGCCCAGCAGGCCGTCGAGATCGGCTTCGTAGTCGGTCAGCAGGGATCGTTCCAGTTGCCGCTCTTCGCTGCGGCCAAAATAATCCCAGCGCGAGCCGCGATAGCGACGGGCCTTTGCCAGCCACTTGAATGCCGTCAGCATCCAGGGGCCGAAGGCCATCTTTTTCACCATGCCGGTTTTCGGATCCGGGCGGGCCAGCAGCGGCGGCGCCAGATGAAAACTCAGGGTGTAGTCGCCGTCAAAGCGTTCGCCGACTTTCTGCAAAAAGTCGGTTTCAGCATACAGTCGCGCCACCTCGTATTCATCCTTGATCGCCATCAGCTTGAACAGATTGTGTGCGACGGTCTCGGTCAGCTGTGACGAGTTGATGGCGGTTTCCGCGGCGCGAATCTTTTCCACCTGTGTCCGATAGCGCTCTGCGTAGGCAGCATCCTGATACTCGGTAAGAAAGCTCACGCGCTTCGCGATCAACTCGTCGAGAGTCGGCGCTGGCGGTACGGCAATTTTCGGTCGTGCGTAGGCCGCAACCGCGACCGGATCGTGCGCCGCGCGCCGGCCCCAGAGAAAGGCGGCGCGGCTCATTGCGATAGCGGTGCCGTTGAGCTCGATGGCGCGATCGATGGCGTCCCAGGATACCGGCACCATGCCCAGTTGCCATGCATAGCCGAGCAGGAACAGGTTGCTGGCGATTGAATCCCCCATCAACCGCAGGGCGAGATCCGAGGCGTCGACAAAATGCGCCGCGCCGGAGCCGACGGTTTCACCGACCACGGCCTGCATGCGCGCCAGCGGAAACTGCCAATCCGGGTTGCGCGTGAAATCAGCTGTCGGAGTTTCGGCGCAGTTCACCACCACACGCGTGCGATTGGTGCGCATCCGCGTCAGCGCGTCGGGCGAAGCGGTGACGATGACATCGCCGCCGATCACGGCGTCGGCTTCGCCGGTCGCTACGCGCACGGCATGAATCGCCTCCGGGTCGTCGCAGATGCGCACGTGGGAAAACACCGCGCCGCCTTTTTGCGCGAGCCCGGTCATGTCGAGCACGGTGACGCCCTTGCCGTCGATGTGCGCGGCCATGCCGATCAGGGCGCCGATGGTGACCACGCCGGTGCCGCCGACGCCGGTGATCAGGATGCCGTAGGGATGGGCCGTCGAAGCAAGAGTCGGCGCTGGCGGTACGGCGAAGGAATCAGCGCCATGGCCTGAACCGGCCAGGCCGCGGCCTTTCTTCACGCCGCCGCCGAGTACCGAAACGAAACTCGGGCAGAAGCCTTTCTCGCACGAGTAGTCCTTGTTGCAGGCGGAC
>JAPLRA010000439.1:15651-22978 GCA_026399445.1 Sulfuritalea sp. | reverse complement strand
CCATGCCGAACCTCCTAAAATAGTAGTTATTCTTTGAAGTCCGAAGGCTAGCAATTTCCCCTGCTGGCGCCAATGCGATTATTTCTATTTGAGGATAAGGGGATTGTTTATCGACTGAGCAAGGGCGCAAATCGGCGCCTCTGCTAACATTTGACCAACGTTCGACCCTGACCAAGCATTCGCCCCAAAATATGAAAGCAGTGATCCTCGCCGGCGGTCTCGGCACGCGTCTGGCCGAAGAAACCGTGCTGCGCCCGAAACCGATGGTCGAAATCGGCGGCAAGCCGATTCTCTGGCACATCATGAAGGGCTACGCCCACTTCGGCATCACCGATTTCGTGATCTGCCTCGGCTACAAAGGCTATATGGTGAAGGAGTACTTTGCCAACCTGGCACTGCATACCTCCGACGTGACCATCAACCTGGCGCAAAACCGTGTCGACCTGCATCAGAGTCCTTCCGAGCCCTGGAACATCACCCTTGTGGATACCGGCGACAACACACAGACCGGCGGGCGGCTGCGCAGGATTCGCCGTTTTGTCGATGACGAAGATTTCTGCATGACTTACGGTGACGGGGTTGCCGATATCGACATCGGTGCGCTGCTGGCCTTTCATCGCGAGGAGGGATGTCAGGCGACGGTGACTGCAGTGCGGCCTCCGGGCCGTTTCGGCCGTCTTGACCTTGAGGGAAAACGCGCACGGGGTTTTCAGGAAAAGCCGCGCGGCGATGGCGACTGGATCAATGGTGGCTTTTTCGTACTCTCGCCCGCCGCGCTCGATTCCATCGACAGCGAAACCACCCTGTGGGAGAAGGAACCCCTGCAACATCTGGCTGCGACAGGACGGCTCGCGGCGTTTCGCCATGACGGCTTCTGGCAACCCATGGACACGCTGCGCGACAAGAACCACCTGGAGCAACTCTGGGCCGCCGGCAACGCCCCGTGGAAGCTGTGGCCGTAAGTCCGGCCTTCTGGAAGGGCCGCCGGGTGTTTCTTACCGGCCATACCGGCTTCAAGGGCGGCTGGCTGGCGCTCTGGCTTCAGAAAGTCGGCGCTGACGTGACGGCGTTTTCACTGGAACCGCCTACCCAACCCAGTCTTTTCGAGGCCGCGCAAGTAGCCCAAGGCATCACTTCGCTCCACGGCGACATCCGCGACTACGATGCGCTCGGTGCGGCGCTGCGCGACAGTAACGCCAGCGTCGTATTCCACCTCGCGGCACAGGCTACCGTGGCGGACGGCTACCGCTTCGCACGCGACACCTTCGCCACCAACGTCACCGGCACCCTCAACCTGCTGGACGCGATACGTGAGTGTCCGGTGGTAGAGGCCGTCGTCGTCGTCACCAGCGACAAATGCTATGTCCCTTCGGCCATTGGCGAACCATTGCGCGAAGGCGATCCGCTGGGTGGCAAGGACCCTTACAGCGCCAGCAAGAGCTGCGCCGAAATCGCCACGGCCTCGTGGCGCGAATCCTTTTTCAATGCCGACGACGCGCCACGCATCGCCACCGCGCGCGCCGGAAACGTGATCGGCGGCGGCGACTGGGCGGCGCACCGCCTGCTGCCCGACATCGTCCGCGCCTTTCACGCCGGCAATCCCCTGTCCCTGCGCATGCCCGATGCCATTCGGCCATGGCAGCACGTACTCGAAGCCCTCGCCGGTTACCTGCTGCTGGCAGAACATCTGTGCGGGAACGAAGGCATCCGCCATGCGCAAGCCTGGAACTTCGGCCCGACGGAAACCGATCAACTGACCGTGGGCGAAGTGGCCGAACGCTGCGCCCGACTCTGGGGCGGGAAGGCCCGCGTTGAAATCGCCGAAGCAAACTTCCAGAAAGAAACCGAAACCCTGCGCCTCGATGCCACTCATGCACGCGCGGCTCTTGGCTGGAACCCGCGCTGGAACGCCGACCAGGCCCTGCGCCATACACTTGACTGGTACCGCGCCTGGTATGCCAATCCCGAGGATAGCGCCCGCATTCGCGCCCTGACGCTGGCCCAGATCGACGACTACACGGCGACACCATGACACTCGAAGAGCAACGCCAACAAATCCTGGCCCGGGTGCGCGACTATGCCGCGCAGAAAGAGCAGCGTACGCCCTTCGTTGCCGGACAAAACGCCGTGCCGCCCGCTGGACGCGTACTCGACGCGGAGGCCTACGTTGCCCTGGTGGATGCCGCGCTCGATGGCTGGCTCACCACCGGCCGCTTCAACGACGAGTTCGAAAAGCAGATCGCGGCACGCATCGGCGTGGCGCGCGCGCTCACCGTCAATTCCGGATCCTCGGCCAACCTGCTGGCGCTTTCCGCACTGACGTCGCCCCTGCACGGCGAACGCGCCTTGAAGCCCGGCGATGAAGTCATCACCGCTGCGGCGGGCTTCCCGACCACCATCAACCCTATCCTGCAGAACAACCTGGTTCCGGTTTTTGTCGACTCGGAACTTCCCACCTACAACCCCAGCGCGGCAAGCATCGCCGCCGCCATCGGTCCGCGCACGCGCGCCATCATGCTGGCCCACGCCCTGGGCAACCCCTTCGAAGCTGAGGCGCTGCGCGCGCTGGCCGACCAGCACGGCCTGTGGCTGATCGAGGATTGCTGCGATGCCTTTGGCGCTACCTATGCTGGCCGCAGCGTCGGCACCTTCGGCCACATCGGCACGCTGAGCTTCTACCCGGCGCACCACATCACCACCGGTGAAGGCGGCGCGGTGTTCACCAACGACCCCGTTCTGGCGCGAGCGATCGAATCCTTCCGCGACTGGGGCCGCGATTGCTACTGCGCCCCAGGCAAAGACAACACCTGCGGCAAGCGCTTCGATTGGCAACTGGGCAAGCTGCCCTGTGGCTATGACCACAAATACACCTACTCGCACGCCGGCTATAACCTCAAGATCACCGACATGCAGGCCGCGCTCGGGGTCGCCCAGATCGCCCGCCTCGATGAATTCATTGCCGCGCGACGAAGCAACTTCGCTCACCTGAAGATGCGCTTGAAAGCTTGCGAAGAATTCCTGATCCTGCCGGAAGCCACGCCGAACAGTGACCCATCGTGGTTCGGCTTTCTGCTGACGCTGCGCGAGAATGCCCCATGCAGCAGGGTGGACCTCTTGCGCTACCTCGACCAGCACAAGATCGGCACACGCCTGCTGTTCGCCGGCAACGTCACCCGCCAGCCCTACATGCAAGGCCGAAGATACCGGATCGCCGGCGCACTGACCAACGCCGACATCATCACCGAACGCAGTTTCTGGATCGGCGTGTATCCGGGGCTCACCACAGAAATGCTCGATTACGCTGCCGACAGGATCAGCGAGTTTCTCGGCGTCGGATTCGAATGATGGCCAGCCGCCCCATTTCCATTCTTCGCCAAACCAATTCCGGAGTCTCCAGCCCATGAAGCCCCTTGTCATTTTCGAGATGGCCAACAACCACATGGGCGACATCGTCCATGGCATGGCCATCATCAAGGCCTTTACCGACGCCGTGGCGCCCTATCGGAATACCTTCGACTTCGCCTTCAAGCTGCAGTATCGTGACCTGGACACTTTCATTCGTCCCGACTACAGGGGGCGCAGCGACATCAAGTACGTCAAGCGTTTCGAGGAAACCCGCCTGACCGACGCGGACTTCCGGCGCCTCATAGAGACAATGCGGGAACAAGGCTTCCGCACCGTGTGCACTCCCTTTGATGAAGCATCCGTGGCACGCATCGAAGCCCATGGCATCGACATCGTCAAGATCGCATCCTGCGCGCTGACCGACTGGCCGCTGCTTGAACGCATTGCGCTGTGCAAGCTGCCGATCATTGCCTCGACGGCGGCATCCGGCGTCGAGGACATCGATGCCGTGGTCAGCTTCTTCCAGCACCGCCAGAAGCAGCTCACCCTGATGCACTGCGTTGGCGAATATCCGACCCCCGACGAGCACCTGGCAATCAGGCAGATCGAACTGCTGCGCCAGCGCTATCCCGATGTTCGCATCGGCTTCTCTACCCACGAACAGCCCGACAACACGGTGGCGATCATGCTGGCGCTGGCCAACCGGGCAATGGTTTTCGAAAAGCATGTGGGTCTGCCCACAGAACGTTACGCCAACAATGCCTACTCCGCCTCGCCACCGCAAATCGCTGCCTGGCTCGCCGCGGGCCGCCGCGCCCTCGACATGCTGGGTCCCACCGAGCGCTACGAGCCGACCGAGGCCGAGCGGGATGGACTCATGGCACTCAAGCGTGGCGCCTTTGCACGCCGCAACTTGCCGGCCGGCACGATACTTTCGGCCAATGATGTCTTCTTTGCTTTCCCCCCGGATGCGGGACAAGTGACCGCCAACGACTGGTCGAAGTACGTCAGCCATACGCTGACCGAGCCCGTAACCGCTGACGCGCCGATCATGGCGCGCCAGACCACGGCGCAGCATCATCGTCAGCACGTAATGGCGGCAGTGAAAGCGGTGCGCAGCTTGCTCAGGGAGGGCAACGTCATTCTGCCGGGTCTCAGCGAACTCGAAATTTCTCACCACTACGGGCTGGAGAGCTTCGACCGCTTCGGCCTGACCATGATCACCATCGTCAACCGCGAATACTGCAAAAAGGTTCTGGTCATGCTGCCCGGGCAGACGCATCCCGAGCAATACCACCGCCAGAAAGAGGAAACCTTCGTGGTCCTCCACGGCACGATGACCCTGAAACTGGACGGCGCCGCGCAGAAGGTCAAGCCGGGCGATGTGGTCACAGTGGAACGAGGCGTGCGCCACGAGTTTCATACCGAGACCGGCGTCGTCTTCGAGGAAATTTCCTCGACCCACATCAAGGACGATTCCTTCTATACCGACCCGACCATCGCCGCCAACACGCAGCGCAAGACCCACTTGGCCTACTGGATGTAAACCCGATGCGCGTTGCCGACTATCTGATGTCCCACCTTGCCGACCTCGGCATCGATCACCTCTTCGTCTTGCCCGGCGGCGGCGCGATGCACCTCAACGACGGACTCGCCTGCGAGCCGCGCATCACCGCGATACCCTGCCATCACGAACAGGCCTGCGGTATCGCTGCCGAAGCCTGGGGGCGCGTCGCCGGAAAGTTCGGCGTCGCCATGGTGACCACCGGCCCGGGCGCGACCAACATCGTCACGCCGGTCGCCGGGGCCTGGATCGAGTCGGTGCCGATGCTGGTCATTTCCGGCCAGGTGAAACGCGCCGACCTTCTGCTGGATCGCCCATTGCGACAGGGCGGCGTGCAGGAAGTGGACATCGTGCCCATCGTTCGCTCCATAACAAAATATGCGGTCACGGTGAACGATCCGGCCACCATTCGCTACCACCTTGAGCGCGCCCTCCACGAGATGCGAGACGGCCGGTCCGGCCCGGTCTGGCTGGACATCCCGCTCGACGTCCAGGCGGCACAAATCGATCCCGCAGCGCTCGCCGGCTACGTCCCCGAGACGAAGGCGCTGCCGGACCTTGACGAACCCATTCAGCGGGTCATGGCGCTGCTGGCCGCTGCTGAACGGCCCCTGATCCTCGCCGGACACGGCGTGCGGCTGGCTGGTGCAGCAAAGCGCTTCCTCGCGCTTGCCGAAACCCTCAACATCCCGGTCGCTACGACCTGGAACGCGCTCGACCTGATTCCCTGGGCGCATCCGTTGTGCATAGGCAGGCCCGGCGTCGTCGCTCTGCGCGCCGCCAATTTTGCGGTACAGAACTGTGACCTCCTGATATCGATCGGCTGCCGGCTCGACAACATCGTCACCGCTTTCAACCCGCGAGGCTTTGCCCGTACGGCGCGCAAGATCGTGGTCGACGTCGATCCCGAAGAAATCGCCAAACTCGACATGGACATAGACCTGCGCTTGCCCGTCGACGCCGGTGTCTTCATAGACTCACTGGCTTTGCAGAGCAGGCTGTTGCCCGAAAAAGACCGGTCGCTCTGGCAAAAGCGCTGCGCCGACTGGAAGCAGCGCTACGCAGTGGGCGAGGGCAAGCCCTTCCGCACCGACGGTCCGATCAGCCACTACCACTTCGTTTCCGCGCTTTCCGATGCGGCCCCCCCTGACACCCTGGTATCGACGGGCAGTTCCGGACTCGGGGTGGAAGCGTTCTACACGGTGTTTCGCAACAAGCCCGGTCAGCGCGTATTCCTCACCTCCGGCCTCGGCGCCATGGGCTACGGGCTGCCGGCCGCCATCGGCGCCTGCCTCGCCAGCAACCGGCGCCCCATGATCGCGGTCGAGAGCGACGGCAGCCTGCAGCTCAACCTTCAGGAACTGGCAACGCTGAAAGCGCAGAACCTGCCGCTTTGCCTCGTGATAATGAACAACGGCGGCTACTGTTCGATCCGCAACACCCAGCGCAACTATTTCCAGGAACGCTATCTCGGCATCGATCCCGCTTCCGGGCTCTGGATGCCCGAGCTGGAGCGCATAGCCGCCGTCTATGGCATGCCCTACCAGCGAATCGACGACGCCCGAAACATCGATGCAGCACTGAGCGAAGCCCTTGCCCTCCCCAGGCCGTGCCTGATTGACGTGCGTCTGATCAAGGACGAAACACTGGCGCCCAAGTCGGCAGCGATTCCGCAAGCCGACGGATCGATGATGTCGATGCCACTCGAAGACATGTCGCCGCTGCTGCCGCTCGACCAGTTGCGTGCGGAAATGCTGATTCCGTTGACGCCCCAATCCCTGGGAACCATTCGCTAATGCGAAATCCGCAATCTGCCCAACCCACGATGAGCCAATCATGAGCAAGCTTTCCTACTACATCAATATGGCAAGGAAGATTCGCCCATTCAAGGCCGCGCCCAAGGTATTGAATTACCTGAAATACCGGATGAGCCCCCGGCGGGCGAGGACGTCGGTCGCGAACTATTCCCCGCAAATCGCCGGCCTGCTGCTGACCAAACGCTGCAACATGAGTTGCAGCTTTTGCAATGTCGCCACCTTCATGCATGACAAGAGCACGGCGTGGCGAACACTGGAAGGCGATCTGGAAAAAGTAAAAAAGATTTTCTCGACCCCCTTGTTCTCGAATGCCCTGCTGGTAGATATCCTGGGCGGTGAGCCCTTGCTGGTCAAGGAACTCCCCGGTATCGTGGATTTTCTTTCCCAGCGCGGCCACCTCACCAACATCACCACGAACGGGCTCCTGCTTGCGGATCGAATTCAGGGACTGAAGGATGCTGGAATTTCACGCATCAACATTTCCGTATACGAAGACAATCGAAAGATCCTGGAACGAGACCTGCCGCGCATCAACAAGGTCTTCCCCGTCCACACGAACATGGTGATCTTTCGCAAGGAACTCGTTCATTCGCCCGAAAAG
>JAPLRA010000439.1:0-15637 GCA_026399445.1 Sulfuritalea sp. | reverse complement strand
GATCATCGATACCGTCCGCTTTCTCAAGCAGTCAGGATGCATCGATCTGAGATTCTGGATCTACAGGCCCATCGGCGAAAAAATCGAACCGGAAGAAATCCTCTACGAAGACGAACCGATTTTGCTCGCCTTTCGGGACAGGGTCGAGAAGGCGGTCCCCGGATTCTGTTTTTGGCCGGTACCAGCGGTGAAAGGCGAAGGCGTCAAGAAGCGCTGCCCTCAACTCTGGCAACGCATCAGCTGCGACATGCAAGGCAACGTCGGCATCTGCTGCGGCACGGATTCCTTTCTTTCAGCGCCGGGGGGCAATCTCTTCGAGGGAAACGAGGATGCCGTCCATAACCATCCGACGTTGGTGAAAATGCGCGAACAACTTCTGGATCCTCTTGCCGAGCCCCCGGAAATGTGCAAATCCTGCAATCTGCTGGGCGACCCCGGGTGGTAGCAAACAAAGCTGCAACGGTTCCCCCATGCCGAGGGACCGCCCGCCATCAAGTCGATCGAAACAAATAGTTGCCATTCTGCGGACGCACCGCATCGATCGCGACCAGCGATCCGTCTTCATCAATGTAGTTTCCCCGGTAGCCATGCCCGGTAAGCATTTGGATGAGGTCCTGCGGGGTGGATCCAAAGCGATGGCAATGGATATCCACTATCTCGACAAAAATAATGGGATGGCATCGGGCAATCAATCTTTCCGCGCCACGCAGGAAGTTCAGTTCGCCGCCCTCGATATCCGCCTTGATGAAATCCACATGTTCCACTCCCTCCCGCTCGAGAACATCATCAAGACGGAACATTGAAACCTCGACTCTGTCGCCCGTGTCCAGGAACTGGGACGCAGCCCCGGCACCCAAGTCTGTGCGGGGAAGATACATCGAGATTGTGCTGGTCTCATTGCCCAATGCAAAGCTGAACGCCTTCAGGTTCTTGCAGGAGTTGAGCGCCACGTTTTCCGTAAGTTCGGCATAGGTAGCGGGGATGGGCTCAAAGGCAAGTACCTTCCCGGAATCCCCCACGCGCTTTGCGAGATGGATGGCATGCCAGCCGAAGTTGGCGCCGACATCTACGACTGTCGATCCGGCCTTTACAGCCTCCCCCATCAACCGGGTCTCGTCCGCCTCATAGCCGCCGTAGGAGAATTGTGTTCCGCTGATCGAGGCCTTTGCCGCAGAGACGTGGAAGGCGCAGCCATCAGGGTAGTAAAACACCGCCCGGTTGTTCGAGATCACGATCTTCTCGGTGCCCAGTTTCCCCGCCATCTCCATGAACTTCCGCCACACGGCAGCTCGGTACTTGGCCCGCAAATCGCCAATACTGAGATACGTCTGGAGGTTGAAGAGCCGCATTGTGTATCTGGCACAGACCGCCACGAACCAGCCATGCATCAACGGGTTTCGACTGATGGCGTCCCGTACTCTTGCCTTAACACTCATACCTGCCGCCTTCCCTGAAAGCCTCGATTGTAAATTACCCCGGCTGTGCCAACGTCCTGCCGAGTTGACATAGGCCCGCGCCGATATTTTCATGAAAAGTGACGAGGGACAATTACAATGCCACCACGTCATCGTCAAACGACTATCTCTCCCGTTGCGGACTTTTGCTCCGTCCCGAAGAGCATGGTCATAAATCCCATGATCTGTCCATGTTGCGCCCGTCCGCAAACCAGCCACAGTCTTGATCCGGCCGAGCCATTTCACTGCAACGGATGCGGACATCGCTGGGTGTCTTCAAGCACAAGGGCATCAACCGACTATGGCAAGCTGTGCAAACGCAATGCCGTCGAGGATTCGTCCCATGCCCGCAAGATGCAGGACCGAATGGCCGATATCGCGCCACTGCTTCGCCCCGGAATGCGAGTCCTCGAAATCGGCTGCGCCGAAGGATCGCTTGGCGCCGTGATTCGCCGATCGATCCCGGTGCACTACACCGGAATCGAATTGTCAGAGGATGCTACAGCTGCAGCCAAAATCCTTGATCGGGTAGTCCGAGCTCCAGCCGCTACGNNGGTTAACGAAAAGTTCGATCTCCTGCTGTCCTTCCACGTTCTCGAACACGTGGAAGACATTTCCGGAGAAGTGGGCCATTGGCGAAGGCTGCTTGCGGACAACGGGACGCTGATCGTCGAAGTTCCAAACCAGGCGGGTCACCCATTGCTGGATCTGGATCCGAATCCCGAACATCTTCATCAGTTCACTGCGGCCTCCATCACGGCGCTGCTGCTTCACGCAAGCTTCGAGGTGGCGAGCCTCGCGTCAGGTCATTGGGAATCCTCCGTCTACTCGAACAGTCTGAGAGTAATTGCGCGGTTGGCGCTCGGCAAACCTCAGCGCAGAGAACTGCTCTTGCAACGCTTCCGGTCTCACCTGCCGCATGAATTTGCTGCGTGGGGAATCGGGGGCGATTTTCGCGGCTACGTCGAGCCCCTGCTCGATTCACTCCCCGTGATAGCGTTGATCGACAGCGCAGTCCAACGTCACGGCGAACGACATGGCCACCTCGTCATTGAGGCTTACGATCCACAACGGCACGGAAACCTGCCTGTTCTGGTATGCAGCGTCCGCTATCGCGAAGAAATCCTGCGCGATCTGGCCATGTTGGGCATTCCTCGATCGCGCATCGTGACCCTGGACGAGATCTTCGGAACTGTCCAGCGATGAACCGGGAAACACGGCGCTGCCCGGTCTGCGGTTCCGCCCCTGGCGTGCCGCTGCACATGCCGCGCTGGACGGGCTGGACATGAGCTATCATGTCGCCCGCTGCGCGGCGTGTGGCTTCGTCTTCGCCGACCAGCTGCCGTCGCCGGCAACCTATGCCGCCTACTATCGCTCGCTGTCCAAATACGATATCGCTCCGGGTACGGGCGACATCGCACCGGCAGACGCCTTGCGTTGCGACACTGCAGTAGCCCTGTTGCGGGCCCACGCCGAACCCGATGCCCGGATTGCCGACCTCGGATGCGGGTCGGGGATGCTGCTCGGTGCACTGCGTGCCGCGGGGTGGTCCCGTCTGGCAGGCATCGATCCCGCGCCCGGCGCGCCGGAACAGGCTGACCGGCAGTTCGGGCTCGACTGTGTCCGCTGCGGAACACTCGAACAGGCCCCCGCGCTTCTCGATCTATCGGCCATGGATGTGGTCTGCCTGACCGGCGTGCTTGAACACCTGCCGCGACTGCGCGAGGACCTCGAAGCATTGACCGCGGCCATTGGTCATCAAACACACATACTTGTCGAAGTACCCGCGCTTGAACATTTCGCGAACCATCCCTTTGAACCCTACGGTGAACTTTCGCTCGAGCACATCCAGTACTATTCTGCGGAAAGCCTGACGAGACTGTTCGCGACTCTTGGTTTCACGTCTCTGTCATCGATGATCGTCGACCTGCCTCCCGGCTACTGCGACAGCCTCTTCGGACTCTTCGCCCGCGGTCCAGTCGCAGCGATACCAAGCGCATCCACTGATACAACTGATGGCATCGAAGACTACCTTGCGCAATCGGAAGCCATGACCCGGGCCAACCTTGGACGCATTGCCGCCTGCCCGGCGAAGACGCTGGTGATCTACGGTGCGGGGAGCCACACGGCTCGCCTGCTGCCGCGCCTCCTGGATGCAGGCGAAAGCCGCCTCGCCGGGTTGGTGGACAGCAACCCGAACCTGCACGGAAAGAAATTGGGGCCGCTGCTCATCGAAGCGCCTGAGGCACTCGTTAGATATCCGGACGCCACGATTGTGGTGTCATCATTCCGCACACAGCAAGCGATCAGCGATGCATTGCGGACATCCCGCCCCAATCCCGTGCTGACCCTGTACTGAGAATGCCACAAGACCACCACAGCATTTTCGAGACGGCCTGCAGCGACCTTGCGGTCCTGCTTGACCAGCATCCCCTGCCCGAACTGGACGGAATCCGCCTGTTTGCCACTGGCTGCACGGGGTTCTTCGGCTATTGGCTGCTGGCAGCGATGGAAAGCCTCAACCGGCACGGCCGGCCCGTTGAAGTGGTCGCCCTGTCACGCGACCCGCAAGCGTTTCTCGCCCGTCATCCCGAGTTCCGCGGCCGGCCCTGGCTTTCCCTGATACAAGGCGACGTTGCCAACTTTGCAATGCCCGGTGGCCGCTTCGATGCCGTCATCCATGGCGCCACCGATTCCTCTCCGCAAGCCGCCGCCAACCCGTCGGTGCTGCTGGCTGGCATGATCGACGGTACGCGCCGGGTGCTCGATGCCTTGGCCAGCGCGGGATGCGAGCGATTCCTGCTGCTCAGTTCAGGCGCGGTGTATGGCGACCAGCCGGTCTCGGTGCCTGCCCTGAAGGAAGATGATGGCCTGGCGGGCGATCCCCTGAGCCCGGGCAACGCCTATGGCGAAGGCAAGCGAATCATGGAAATGCTCTGCGCCTGCCGCGCCGGCAGCGGGATACCTGCACCCGTGGTCGCCCGCTGCTTTGCCTTTCTTGGCCCCCATCTTCCCGGACATCTTGCACCCGCCCAGTTCCTGCGCGACGCGCTTGCCGGCGGACCGATAGTGCTGCGCGGCGATGGCACGCCTTTGCGCAGCTACCTGTATGCCGCAGATCTGGCAGTGTGGCTGCTTACGCTCCTTGTCCGAGGGAAGCCAGGCCGCGCCTATAACGTCGGTAGCGACCAGGTCATCAGTCTCGCGAAACTTGCGCAAGTCATCCGCGATGCCGTCGCGCCTGACGCACAGATCGACATTCTCGGTGCCGACATCGGTGCGCCACGCCATCGCTACCTGCCGGACACCCGCCGCGCCGCCGGGGAACTGGGGCTGGCAGCGTGGACTCCCTTGCCGCAGGCCATCGCCCGCATGGCCGTCGCGCTCAATCAGGCATCGCGATGAATCGCGCGAAAACCCGCATGGTCGATACTCCCCTGCGACTGTGGCACAGCAGCCGGAAATTGCGCTGCCTCGTAATCGGCGGCTGGAACACCGTCTTCGGCTACCTGTGTTTCTATGTCCTCTACCTGCTTGCCGCCGACTATCTGCACTATCTGATCATTGCGGTCATCGCCCATATCGTGAACGTTATCCAGGCCTACGTCATGCAACGGCGCATGGTTTTTCGCTCCGACGCCCGGATCGCAGGTGAGTTCCTGCGTTTCAACGCGAGCCTTGTAGGCACCTTGCTGTTCAATCTGCTGGCCATGTACCTGCTGGTCAGAGTGACCGCCTTGTCGCCCCTGGTTGCCCAGGCGATTGTCATTCTGGCGAGCCTGATCCTGACCTATGTGCTGCACAGTCGCATATCGTTTGCCCGACGCCCGGAAGAACAAAGGCCGCCATCGTGACCCATTTCACCGGCCATCTCGACCAGCGTGCTTCCTTCGTTCCACCCGACCGCCTGAGTCGGCTCGCACTGGGCTACCTCGTGCTGCCTGTGTTCCTGTACTTTTTGGGCTGGTTCCAACCCGTACCCGGCCTCATCCTCGCAACGCTTCTTGCTTACGCCTGCTGGCGGGCACTGTTTGCCACGGCGCCGGCACCGGCCCCTTGGCCGCCGAAGAGGCTGATCGCCCTTGCACTGCTTATCGCGGCAGTCTGGGCCGTATTCGGCGGTGCCGGACATTTCTTCTATGCCAACGCCCACGACTGGATCATCCGCGATGCGGTCCTGCGCGATCTGGCGGCGTCGTCATGGCCCCCCACCTATTCTGCGGGCGGCGACGAACTGTACATACTGCGCGCCCCGGTGGCTTACTTTCTTCCCGCAGCGGCCATCGCCAAGCTGACCGGCCTGGCGACCGCAGACAAGCTGCTGTGGTTATGGACGGTGATCGGCATCACGTTGTTCTTTCTCCTGCTTCCCCTGCGGCATATTTCCCTGGCACGCGCCACTGTGGCTCTATTGATTGTGGTGCTGTTCAGCGGCATGGACATCGTGGGCTTCATGTTTCCCGATTTCCACTGGGGCAATGTTCCGCTGCCGGGGGCATTCATCGACTGGTGGATCAAACCGCCACCCATGGTCAGCTACTGGTCGAACACGTCCAATCTTTTCTGGAATCCCAACCACAGCCTGCCGGCGTGGATTTCCATCGCCCTGTTCTACCGCCACTGGCGCCATTCCGGATTCCTCCAGATCACACCGCTGCTCGTCGCCGTACTTCCGCTCTGGTCACCGTTCGCCCTGATCGGGATGGCGCCCTTCATATGCATGCAAGCCCTGCGCTGGTGGTTCAAGCGGCCGCGCCATTCGCTCGACATGCGGCTCATTGCGGCCTGCCTGGGCGTCTTCGCCGTCGTCTTCACGACGCTGGTCATTCCTCCCAGCGGTATTCAGTACGGCATGACGCTCACCACGCCTCCGGGACGCGGCGGCTGGATTTACCTTAATAACCTCGGCCATGTACTAACCTACCTGGAAAACTACACACTGTTCGTGATCTTCGAGTTTGCGATCATTGCCCTGCTGGTTTCCCGGGCGGTCGATCGCTGGCTTTTCGTAACAGCGGTCTCCACCCTGCTGGTTCTTCCCTTGTTCAGCCTGGGGCCGGGCAACGATCTTGCCATGCGCGGCTCCATCCCCTCTTTGGGCATCCTCTGCATCGCAGCCGTCAATGCGATTGCGCATCCCGCCGCCGACACCGGACTGTATCGCCGCTGGCTGCTCGCCCTTGTGCTAGCCGTCGGCGCGGTGACCCCGTACTATGAATTCTCGCGTGCCATAGGTCGCGAGTCCTGGGCTCCCAACCTGGATTTCACCCTGATCGACGCCGACAATGGCCAAGTCCCACCCCATTACCTGATCCCACGACGCCGATCCCCCATGGAAGCGGCGCTGAACACCTCGCCGCCGCTGCCCAACGCAGTGAACTGGCTGCAATTCTGCGATTCCGTGCATCCTCGCAACAAGGCCAACAAGGCGCATGTCGCCTTCGCCTGGCGCAGCAATCGCAACGACGAAGAGGTCCGTATCGAGCGGGAACGGAAAAAGCTAGACTGCATGCCAGACCTATCGGCCGCCGATCCAAAGGCCACCCCCGAAAGTGAGCCAAGATGCCCCTGATTTCGATCATCACACCCTGCTTCAACGAAGAAGAAAACGTCGACGAACTGCATCGGCGCATTGCTGCCCAGTTCGCCGGGATTCCCGATTGCGACTACGAACACATCTTCATCGACAACGCCTCCACCGATGGCACCGTGGCGGCCATTCGCCGTATCGCCAGCGCCGACTTTCACGTCAAGGCCATCGTGAATTCGCGCAACTTCGGCCACATCCGGTCACCGATGTACGCCCTGCTTCAGGCCAATGGCGATGCGGTCATCACCATGGCCTCCGACCTGCAGGATCCGCCGGAGCTCATCCCGGCGTTCATCGCAAAATGGCGCGAGGGCTTTCGGGTCGTGGTCGGCGTCAAGCCGCAGTCGCTGGAAACACCCCTGATGTCATTCGTGCGCCGCAGCTACTACCGCACGATTGGCCGAATCGCCGATGTCAGGCTGATCCCCAATTTCACCGGCTTCGGCCTCTATGACCGAAGCGTAGTCGAGATTGCCCGGCGCTACGACGATCCCTATCCCTACTTCCGCGGCATGGTCGCCGACATCGGCTTCCCCCACGCCGAGATACCCTATGAAAAGCCGTTGCGTCTGCGCGGCATCACCAAGAACAACTTCTATACCCTGTATGACCTTGCCATGCTGGGCATCACCAGCCATTCGAAATTGCCGCTCCGCCTGGCGACCATGGCCGGATTCTCCCTGTCATTGATCAGCCTGCTGATTGCCCTGGCGTATCTGGTACTCAAGCTCGTTTACTGGGATCGTTTCGGCATGGGAACGGCCCCGGTGCTGATCGGCATGTTTTTCCTGGCCTCGGTACAACTCTTCTTCATCGGAATTCTCGGCGAGTACATCGCCGCGATTCATACCCAGGTGCAGAAGCGTCCCCTGGTCGTGGAGCGCGAGCGGATCAATTTCGATCCGGCGCCACCGCGTGACTGAAAGTCGCGCATTGCAGCGGCTTCTGGCGATCGATGAGGCCAACTCGGCCCGTGCGCCGGATGGACTCACTGCTGCAACCCTGATTTACCTTGCGCTGCCCAACCTGATATTTCTGGCGGGCTGGTTGCGCCCCGTTGCGGCCCTCCCGATGCTGGCGCTGACGCTGATTTCCCTGGCTCAATTTCTGCGGCGCGACGACATGCGCTGGAGCATTCCGCAATCCGCAGGCGCCGTCGCGATGATCGTACTGGTTGCTTTTGCCTGGGCCAGCCTGGGTGGCGCCGGCCATTTATTCGCAGCCAATTCCGACTGGGAAATGCGCGACAAGGTACTCGGCGATCTCGCATTTTCCGACTGGCCGCCGGCCTACAGCGTGGTCGATGGGCACCCGCACATCCTGCGCTCGGCAATCGGTTTCTTCCTGCCGGCAGCCGTCGTCGGCAAACTGGCCGGCATAGCCAGTGTCGATCTCGCCCTCTATCTATACGCAGCACTGGGCTGCAGCCTGTTCCTGCTGCTGCTGCCGATGCCGACACGGTCCGGCCGCCTGCTCTTCGGCCTGTTGCTGGTGACGATATTTTTCAGCGGCATGGACTATCTCGGGATAGTGCTGGCGACCGGTTCTTCACCAATCTTTCCGCTACGACTCGAGTGGTGGGTGCCCTTCTGCTATCCGTCGTTCACCGGACAGATGTACTGGGCGCCCAACCACGCAATCCCGATCTGGCTGGTAGCAACACTGTTTTACCGGCACTGGGGGCATCGCGGCTGGCCCGCGCTGTTCCTCATCCTGCTGCCGCTGACGGTGATCTGGACCCCTTTCGCGGTGATCGGCATCCTGCCGTTTCTTGCGCTGGCGACGCTGCGCTGGTTCGCACGGGGACAGAGCTGGGGCGACGCCCGCATCACGGTCTGGCAAATCGTGGCGACAACCCTCATGACATGGCTCACCGTGCGCCTGATGACGCTCGACATCGTAGCCATTCCGAACGCGCCGACCGCGGAGGTAGCGGCCAATCCGGACAATCTCGTCCTCGATTACCTGTTGTTCATCCTGATGGAATTCGCGATCCTGGCACTGTTGCTGGCGCGAAACCTGCGACATTCGCAGGGTGTGTTCTGGCTTGCCTGCGCGATCCTGTGTGGCGCGCCGCCTTCTTCAAGCGCATCGCCCCCGACTACGGGCGCAGCGTGGTCGAGCAGGACAAAAACAACGAGCCGCCGCATTACATCGGACGGCTGGACCGGCCCGACCTGATCGCTGTGTTGCGAACGCCGACTCTTGTACCCAGGGCGGCCGAACGCAAAGCTCAGGGCTTGGGCGGCTCCCCGCTTTCGCCCAAACCCGAATAGCGCAGGAAGGCGCTCTCCAGGGTCAGCGTCGGCTTGACTTCGATCAGCGTGTGGCCCGCGTTCTCCAGTTCCCGCAAGGTCGACCACAAGGCCGAGCGACGCAACTCGACGAACCAGCGCCCGCCGCTCTCCGCCGTCATGCCGGAAACCTGAGCAGCGCCGGCGGAACGCACCGTCACCATTTCGTCATCACCCACCAGCTCGTTGGGCGACTGGATTGTCTTGAGTTCGCCCTTGTGAATCATGCCAAAGCGATCCGCCAGACGTTCGACATCGTGCAGCACATGCGACGTCAGAAAGATGGTGCCGCCCTGCCGGTGGTAATCGGACAGAATCTCGACCACGTCGCGGCGACCGATCGGGTCAAGCCCGGACAGAGGTTCATCCAGAATCAGCAGGCGCGGTTCGACGACCATGGCATGGGCCAGCGCCGTGCGCTGCGCCATGCCCTTGGAAAAACCACGCACCACTTTGCGCGCCACCTCGCCCAAGCCAAATCGTTCCAGCCAGCGCATGCAGTGGGCATCCGGTGCGTCAGGCGTGCGGCCATGCAGGGCCAAGCCCATCGACAGGATTTCCAGTGGCGTCAGATAATCGGGCAGGCTGGGGTTCTCCGGCACATAACCCAACCCGCGCCGCGCCTCGGATCGGATCACATCAACACCAAACAAGGCCGCCGAACCCGCCGTGGCCAGCATCACACCGGTGAGTATCTTGATCGCCGTACTTTTGCCGGCGCCGTTGGGCCCGATGAAGCCGAACACTTCGCCTTCTTCAACCGTCAGCGAAATTCCTTTGAGCGCCTCGAAGGGCGGCGCAGCCCAGTTACGCGGATAGGTCTTGCGCAGATCGTGAAGTTCTATGGCGTGGGTCATGATCGGGGAGGTGAGGTACGCAGCACGATTTCGCCCTGCTTGTTAAAACCAAAGCCGAAGCCGAACGGGTCTTGCGGCAGGGCGGGGAGAAGGCCGGAATCAACAAGTTCCTGCAGGTTGAACAAAGGCCGGCCGAAGCGCTCGCGATATGTAATCGCCGCTGTCCTTAACTGTTGCAGTTGACGCAAACGCAGCACGCGCGTTTCCAGATAGACACGAAAATCCTTGCGCTTGGCTTCCTTCGCCATGGCCTCGACCACGCGAATCGCCAACTCGGTATCCTGCGCCTTGTCCATCCATCGCGCCGCAATGTTTTGCATCGTCAGACGCTGGTCCGGATCGGGCAGCTTTTCCGCGGCTTCGCGCATCCAGGCTGATGCGCCCACCGGGTCTTGCTTGTAATACCACTGATTGAACCCGTAAAAAAAAGATGGCTGATAATCGAAGAATCGTGCGCGGCTGGCCCGGGCCAGAATCGTTTGCGCCGCAGCCACTTCGCCATACTGGGCCAGAATCGCGAAGGCAATGTAGTAGTTATCTTCATGGGCCGGGTTCAGCCAGGAAACATCCTCCTGCACCTTGCCCAGAATCCGGTATTCCTCCGGCTGCATCCGGTCAGTGGCGACCACCAGGGCGCGAACGGCCGCCAGGTTGGCCGCCAGATAGCGGTCACCCATGGCCATGAACACCTGCACGAACAAGGGCAACGCCACCTGCATTTCGACCGACACGGATTGTCTCGGCGCAGACTTGAGTCGCTCGGAGGTTGCAACAAAAACCATTGCCGCCAGCAGCATCACCAGGCCCGGTTTCCAGTTTCGCGTCAGGTTCATCGCCGTATCGCCAGCGCCGACTATTCAAAGTCCCGGCGGGTGAAGGTCATCACCGCCAGGGTAAGCAGCAGCACTGCATAGCTCGCCGCCAGGATCAGACTCAGCCCGACCGCCTGGCCATCGGGGGCCAGACCGTACATGGGCCACGTCCGCCAATCGAGCCGCGACAGGTCAGGCAGCACCCATTGAATGGCATTGATGACCGGCGCAAAACGCATCAGTTCCATGTCGCCGTCGGCGCCCTTGGACAGGTACTCGGCCACCGCGCCGAGGCTCTTGCCGGCGACGGCGAAGGCAAGGCCCAGCGCCAGCGGCAGCATCGGTACCGTGGAGAAGGTGGCCATCCACATCGCGAAAGCCGCGACTATCGCGGCATCCACCCATAAACCGGCCACGGTGGACCAGTAAGGAAAGCCGGGGGCAATCGCGAACCCCTGCGCGTAGCCCTTGCTCAAGCTCAGTACCACCGCCCAAAGCAGCATCCCGAGCAGCACTGCAGCCAGCGCTATCAGCGCCAGCACGCCCAAGTAGCGCCCGACGATGTAGTGGCCGCGGGCCACCGGATAGGTCAGCGCAAACAACACCGTGCGCCGCTCGATTTCGCGCGCGACGAGTTCCTGCACCCAGAACAGGGCAAAAAGAATCAGCGTGATGCGCAGGCCGGAAAGACCGACATCAAGCGCCACCGTCTGCGGCTGGCGCGGAGAAAAGGACGCGGCAAGATAAGCCACGCCAACCAGCAAGGCACCGAGGATCAGGACGGCCTGGATACTGCGGCTGCGAAGGCCGGCACGCCCGGCGGAAAGCATGAATTGCCACATTGCGCCACCTTAACCAAAAAGAGCGCACCGATTGGTGCGCTCTTTTGTCGAAAAACGAACTTGATCAGTTCGATGCAGCAGCAGTCGACGCAATGGTCTGTGCAGTCCCGACATTGCCACCGGTGCAAGCGTCATTGGTGCCCGTGCACTTCGCGCTGGTGGTTACCGCGCCACCGTTGCTGGCACCGACGAACGACTGGTTACCCTTGCGGGAACCTGAAGCCACTGCAAACGCAGTGGCCGAAACCTCTTCGTAGCTGACGATCGTGTTTGACGAGCACTGAACGTCGAAGCCGTTCTTGGTGAATATCACGGCCGCCACCGTAATGACCTGACCGCTACCGCCATTGACGGTGCTCTTGCCCGCGGTGCCGCCATCACATACGCACTGCTGTCCGGTTGGGGGGGCCGTCTGGCTACCCGCGGCGATCGGCGGATTGACGCTGACCGTATTGGTGGCTGTACACGCAGCCGCGAACGCGCCTGCCGAGAAAAGACTGGAAACCAAAGCAACCACAAGTATCTTTTTCATTTGAATGTCCCTTTGATTAGTTGGCGTTGGCGATCGCGGAAGTCAGCACATTTTTCGCGTCCGACTGAGCGGCCTTGTTCTCGGCCTTCTTGGTGTACTCAGTGAACTGCGGAATGGCGATGGCGGCCAGAATGCCGATGATCGCAACGACGATCATCAGCTCGATCAGGGTAAAGCCCTTTTGCAACTTGCTCATATGAATTCTCCTGGAGAAGGCGCGACGGGCGTCGCTACGGTAGCTAATGCACAAGTCGTGCCAATCGAAGCCCGTCTCTATGTCTGCGTTCAGAGATGCTAGCGCAGGATTGTGACAAAAAACGTCACATTTGTGCCCGGTCGCGTCATGCCCTGAGGCTTTGGACGTATTCAGCAAGCCCGATGGCCTCAATCTTTTCGGCCAGCGGGATACGCCGCTCGCCAGGGTAAATTACCGTCAGTTGATCCAGTTTCAGGCTCTCGATCGCCGTGTGCATCGAGCGAGTCGATGCCGGTCTGTCCGTATATTTGAATTCGAAACCGTCACGGCGCGTACCCTTCGCGATCAGCAGATCAAGTTCGGCGCCACCGTGGGTAGCCCAGAACCAGATATCTTCCGGCCCGGCGCCATTTGCGCGAACGACCTCCTCCAGTGCGAATCCTTCCCACGAGGGACCCAGTTTCGGATGCCGGGTCAGCGCGGACTTGTCTGGAATATCAAGGAGTCCATGCAGAAGCCCGGTGTCCCGAAAATACAGCTTGGGCGCCTTGACCTGGCGCTTGCTGATGTTTTCGTGCCATGGACGAAGCTGCCGCACCATGAAGGTCGCTTCCAGAATGTCCATGTAGCGTCTGATCGTGGTGTCAGCCGCGCCGAAGGATCGACCCAGTTCGGAGAGATTCACGATCTGGCCATGGTAATCCGCGAGCATCGTCCAGAAACGGCGCAGGGACTGGGGAGCGATGGCGATTCCCAAAGCGGGAATGTCGCGCTCGAGAAACGTGGCGATATAGTCCTTGCGCCATTGGCGGCTGGCGGCCTCGCTGGCGGCAAGAAAAGCGGGAGGGAAACCTCCGCGCAACCAGAGCCGATCCTTCGATTCAGAGCCGGTTTCGGCTAGGGAGAACGGCGTGAGTTCGATATAGCCGATGCGACCGGCAAGGCTTTCGGATGACTGGCGCAAGAGATCACGCGAAGCGCTGCCCAAGACAAGGAAACGCGCCTGATTATTCGGTCGATCCACCAAAACCCGAAGCAGAGGAAAGAGCTCGGGTGCCCGCTGGATCTCGTCGATAATGACGAGCCCACTAAGGTCCTGCAACGCCAACCTTGGATTGGCCAAGGCAGCAAGGTCCAGAGGATCCTCCAGATCGAAGCGGGTAACGGCTAAATTTGAATGGTGTTCGGCGTAGGCACGAGCGAGAGTGGTTTTCCCGCATTGCCGTGGGCCCAGCAGACCAACAACAGGCTGCACGGTAAACCGGTCGGCGATTCTGGTAATCCAGGCAGTACGGTCCACATCTATATTCCTTGAAAACTCTGCACACTATACCGGCTTTTCAAGGAATACTGCAACAGAAACAAGCTATCCCGTCAGAGCCTCCGCGTCCACCTCGTCGATCTGCTGCGGATCGAGAAACTGCTGCGCGTATTTCAGATAGACCTTTCCCTTGACGAAAACATCGAACAGGTCAGGATCGATATGGCCGTTCTTCTTGAAATTGGCCATGATGCCCATGGCCTGCGACAGCTTCATCCCCGGCTTGTAGGGGCGGTCGCGCGCGGTGAGCGCTTCGAAGATATCGGCGATGCCCATCATTCTCGCCGGCACGGACATCTGTTCGCGGGTCAGACCCTTGGGGTAACCCTTGCCGTCCATGCGCTCGTGATGGCCGCCGGCGTATTCAGGCACATTGGTCAGGTGCTTCGGCCAAGGCAATTGTTCCAACATCTTGATGGTGGCGACGATGTGGTAGTTGATGACGTCGCGTTCCTTCAGCGTCAGGGTGCCGCCACGGATGGTCAGATTGACAACCTCGTCGGCGGTGAGGAACTCGGTTTCGACGGCATCGACATTGCGCCACTTGCGGCGACTGCCGATGTCACGCACACGCTGCAGGTCGGCGTCTTTCATGGCTTCGCCGCCCGTGTTGGTCTTGCGCAGGAACTCCCGGTCCTCGTCCAGCACGCGGACTTCGTCGTGGTAGTCCTGCCAGATCCGCGCATCCTCCTCGGCGTCCACTTCCTTGCGCAGTTCGAGCTGCTTGCGCAACGCCGCAATCTCGGCGTCGCGCTTGAGCACCTCGAAGCGGGTCAATCGTGCAGGAGGCCAGCGATCTTGAGTTCGTAGCGATCGCGTTCATCCATCTTGAACGACGCCAGAGGCCCTTCCTTCGCCGCGTCGGCCGCCTCGGCCAGCATCATGGTCAGCGCCGGCACACGCTGGCAATGGCCGCCGGTATAGGGCGACTTCTCGTCAATCGCCAAGTTGATCAGGTTGATCAGGGCCTCGAACAATTCCTCGAGCTGGGTAATCAGCAGACGGTTGGTCAGGGCAATGGCGGCCTGCGAGGCCAGCGACTCTGCCAGGCTTTGATCTGCGGCGGAGAACGGGTTGACCTGATGCGTGACGGGGTCCTGAGCGTTGATAAGCTGCAGGACGCCGATGATCTCGCTCTCGTGATTCTTCATCGGCACGGTCAGAAAAGACTGCGAGCGATAGCCGGTCCGCTCATCGAAGCTGCGCGTGCCTGAAAAGTCGAAGCCCGCCTCGGTATAGGCGTCGGCGATGTTGACTGTCTCGTCGTGAATGGCGGCATAGGCGGCCACCATCGAGTCGTTGTGTTCGCCCTTGGCGTTGGTCAGCGGCAGATTCGGAAAGTTGATGGCGTTGCCGGTGGTGCCGCCCATGGCGATGTGCAGTGAGTCGGTGCGCAGGATCTCGAAGCGCAGCGCCTTGCCGTCCTCCGTCATGCGGTACAGCGTACCGCCGTCGGCATGGGTAATGGTCTTGGCCGCGATGAGGATGGTCTCCAGCAGCCGATTGATGTCACGTTCCTTGGAGAGCGCGGCGCCGATGGCATTGAGTTGCTCAAGGCGGCGAAACAGATCGGTGGAACTGTCCATGGCCATTCCCTAACTTGAAACACACCGGCAAGCGCCACGTGACAATCGAGCGCAGCGAGCAAACCAGTAGCCCCCGCCCCGGGGCGGGGGATGGGGGGTGGGGGGGGCCATTTTGCCTTTCATTTGATGCAGACCGCCCGCACCTGCTTGAGA
>JAPLRA010000102.1 GCA_026399445.1 Sulfuritalea sp. | reverse complement strand
TCGATGCCCAGCATGACATGCGTCGCCAGCACCAGCAGGCCGGCGACAAAGGGGGCGAGAAGCAGGGTCCAGTCGAGGGTGTCCATGTTCATTTCGCGGCCAGTAGCCGCGCCAGCATGTCATCGAACAAACCGGTGAGATCTTTCGCGGCGTCATTGCCGCCAACCGTGAATGGCAGCACTACGGCAGGGGTGCCGCTGTTGGCGGCGAACCAGTCCGTTGCCCTGCTGCCTTCCCAGACGGCGCGAATCACCCAGCGTGGCTTGTGGCCGCGCACCTGTTCGAGTACCCGCGACAAATGCGCGGCAGAGGCCTCGACGCCCGGCTTGGGTTCCAGCGTCGCCACTTCCTTGAGGCCCAGCCAGTCGAGCAGATAGGAAAAGGACTTGTGCTGAACCACGATCGGCTGCCCGCGCAGTATCGCCGCCTGCTTTTCCCAGCGCGACAGGTTGGCGCGCCAGCGTCCGGCGAACGCGGCATAACCGGCCTGGTAGGTCGCCGCATTGGCCGGATCGAGCTGCACCAAACGCGCTGCCAGCGCCTCGCCGACCTTCAAATAGACCCGCGGATCGGTGTTGATGTGCGGATTGCCACCGGCATGCACGTCGCCATCGGCCCTGTCCAGCTTGGCCGGAACTTCCAGCATGCGGGCGTGGACGGCGGCCTCGAAGTAGCCCGGCTGACCGGCTTGGATGCGGACGTTGCCGGATTCGCGCTGCACCACCGGCAGCCAGCCGATCTCCAGTTCGGCGCCGGTGGCGATGATCAGGTCTGCGTTGCGCGCACGGGCGATCAGCGACGGCCGCGCCTCGATCCGGTGCGGGTCCTGCAGCGCAGTGGTCACCGACGCAACCTTGATTTTGTCGCCGGCAATCTCCTGCGCCAGCGCCGCCCATTCCGGCACGGTGCTGAGTACATTCAGCGCCGCCTGCGCAGGCAGGGCCAGCAACGCGGCCAGCACTATCAGAATTTTTCGCATGGCCATCTCCTTAGAAATTGTGGGCGCCGTGGGCGCCTATGCTCATCACGTACTGCAGCCAGAACTGGTTGTCGACCAGGCCCGGTCCGCGTGAAACATCGCGTGCATACTGGAAGCGCAGCCGGGCGAATTCGGACGAGGCGTAGTCGATCATCACGGTGTCGCGACGCGGCTTCCAGGCGGCAAACTGCGGCAGGTTGGCGGCCGCGAGGGCGCCGCTGTTGACCATGCCGACCGCGGTGTTGCCCGAGTCCAACCGGTCGTAGCGATAGCCGGCACGCCAGTGCGGCATGAATTGATAGACACCCTGCACGTAGAGCCCGCTTTGCGTCGCGTCGTAACTGCCGGCGAGGCGCACGCCGCAATTGCCGGCGCCGGCCGCGGCAGCATCGACACAGGACAACTCGCCTTTCTCGACGCGGCGGAAGGCCTCCGCCTGCAGCTTGAAATTGCGCTCGCTGGGGTTGCCATTGGGCGCCCATTTCCAGACGAAGTCGGCCCCGACGGTACGGCTGTTGCCCGAGAAAGCGACGGTATTCGCATTGCCCGTGGTGTCGGTCTGCGCAAAGCCGCGATTGGTCGGCCGCGTGCCCACCGCGGACAGTCCCGCGCGCCAACTACCGGAGATGCCGACATCGCCGCCGGCGTGGGCGAATACAGCGCCCAGGGCGGAGCCGTTCTTGTTGCGGTTGCTGCCGGGGAAGGCATTGTCGCGGCCCGCCTCAAGACCCAGCTCAATCCAGCTGTCGGTGGGCGCCAGCCACTTCATTTGCAAGCCCTCCGCCGTCAGCCGGTTGCCGAAGAATGCCGCGTAGGCCAGCGGCGCGTCGGCGAAGTCCCATGTGTGCGGATGCTGTTCGTTCTGGTAACCGATGCCGGACAGGAAGCGCCCGCCCTTGAGCGTGAGCCCGTTGCCCAGTCCCAGCGTCTGGAACCAGGCTTCCTCGACCGCAATGGTGTTTTCCGGCGAGAGCGCGAGGTTCAGGTGGCCGCGGAAATTCGGATCGACGTTTGCCGAGAGGACCAGCTCGCTTTCGCGCAGGGACAATCCCTTGCGCCGCGGCGGACCCACCTCCTCCGGCTCGCCGGCCGGCACGAAGCCTTGCAGGGTCCAACTGGCCGGCTCGCGCTGCGCCTTCGTCATGGCGCCCTGCAGGATCAGCGAAATGTCGGGATTGAAGCCGGTCGCGGCGCCGCGCGCGCCAACCGTTGCGGAAGCGGCGGGCGGGGCCGTGGCACTGGCGAGGCGTTTCTCCATCGCGTCGATGCGCTGCTCGTAAGACTTCTTCAACTGCGCGATTTCGTCGCGCAGGGCCTGCAGATCGAGATCGGCCGCAACGGCCGGGAAGCTCGACAGCACGCCACAGGCGGCCAGCATGGAAACTGAAATTCGATTCATGATTGCTCCAGAACAAATGACAAAGAACGCCGTGCGGCGAGAGGCCGGCGGCGCAGAACAACGTCAAGTGGCTTTAGAGCAGGGGCGGGGCGCGGCTGCGGAATGCCGCGCTGAAGCGCAAAGTCGGCGCTGGTGGCACGGCGACGGCTGGTGTTGCTGACCGATCCGCGGCCAGTGCCAGAGGGAGCAGCGATGCAGGAGGCGTCGCATCGACGCCGGCAAACGCGATGCAGGTGGTGCAGACATGCGACAGCGTCAGCGCCGCATTGTGATCGGCATCCTCCCCATGCGCGACATCAGTTGCAAGCCCCGCGGCGGACGATCCCGCCGCGTGGCCCACCATGTGCGCGAGCGCAGCCTGCTGGCCGCTGATGAGCAGCAGCGAGAGGAACAGGGCAAGGAAGGGATGCAGGAAGCGGCGCATGGGGCACGTATCAGAACATATTGCGCGGCATCAATCAATCTGCAGCAACAGGCCTTTCAGGTACTCGCCTTCGGGGAACGCCAGATCGACCGGATGATCGGCGGCGCCCTGCAGGCGCTGCACGATGCGCGCCGTGCGACCGGTATCGAGCGCGGCGCCGGCGACGATCTTCTGGAACAGTTCGGGGCTGATACCACCGGAACACGAGTAGGTCATCAGGAAACCGCCCGGCGCCAGCAGGCGCAAGGCGCTCAGGTTGATGTCCTTGTAGGCCCGCGCCGCGCGCTCGGCATGGGCCGCGGTGTGGGCGAACTTGGGCGGATCGAGCACGATCAGATCGAAGCTCTCGCCGCTGCCACGCAGATTGCGCAACTCGGTAAATACGTCGGCCTCGCGCCAGATCGCGCGCGACGGATCAAGCTGCGGATTGAGCGCAAGATTGCGCTGCCCAGTCGCCAGCGCCGGGCCGGAACTGTCCATCGACACCACCTCGCGCGCGCCGCCCGCCAAGGCCTGCAGCGAGAAGCCGGCGGTGTAGCAGAAGCAGTTGAGTACCACGGTTGTCGCGCTGATCGAGATAGAAGCCGGTCTTGTGGCCGGCGACGAAATCGACCGCCATGTTCACGCCGTTTTCCTTGATCACCAGCTCCTCGCCGGACGCCGTTCCATGCAGCCAGCCGGTGACGGGTTCTAGGCCTTCGAGAGCGCGCACCTCGACATCCGAGCGCTCGTAAATGCGCGCACAGCCAGTGGCCTTCTGCAAAGAGTCGGCGATGGCGGCACGCCACTTGTCGGCGCCGGCTGTGGTCAGTTGCACCACCACGGTGTCGCCGTAGCGATCGGCGATGACGCCGGGCAAGCCATCGGATTCGGCGTGGATCAGGCGCAAGCCCTGCTGCCCGGCAAGTTCCGGCAGGGCAGCGCGGCGTGCAACAGCGGCCGCGACGCGGCGCTTGAAGAAGACATGGTCGATGGTTTCCGCGGGATCGAAGCTCCAGACCCGGGCACGGATCTGCGACGCCGGACTCCACGCCGCGCGCGCCAAGGGTCGCCCTTCGTGCGAGACGACATCAACCGTATCGCCGGGCCGCGCGCGACCGTCGAGTTGCGCAATCGAGCCGGAAAACAGCCACGGGTGTCGGCGCAGGACGGATTTTTCCTTGCCGGGATGCAGGGTCAGGGTAGCCATAGGACAAGATGCTACAGTGCGCGCAAGCCGTTCGCCACGTGGGGTTCGCGGCGTTTATCAATCTGTTCCGAAGAATCACGGAGGAAGCGATGACAGAAGCCGTCACGGCGCGCGACACTGTTCGCGCCTATTACGAATCCTGGACCAGGGGAGACATGGCAAAGGCACGGTCCCACCTTGCCGACAATCTCGATTTTCAGGGTCCCATCGACCGATTCGGCAGCGCCGACGCGTTCGTCGCCGCGCTGACCGGGTTCGCCGGCATGCTTATCCGGACGGAACTCATCCAGGAGTTCTACGCCGACAATGAAGCCGCCCTCCTCTACGATTGCGTCACCGCATCGCCGGCGGGAACCCTGCGCACGGCCGAGTTCTTCCGGCTCGAGGGCGCCAGAATCGTTCAGATCAGGCTGGTGTTCGATGCAAGCGAACTGCGAAAGCTGATGGCGCGCTAGTTCCAACCGCGACAGTTGGTGGCGCGAAATGGGCCTGCGCGGCTTCCACATGCGCCTTCAGCGGCGAAGCTTCCGCCACGGCGCGCCGCCGAATTCCGTCACGAGAAAATCCACCATCGCCCGCACCTTGGGCGACAGATTGCGGCCACTGGGATAGGTGGCGAACAGGGGCACCGGTTCGACGTGGTGCCAGTCGCTCAGGATCGGCACCAGTTCGCCGCTGCGAATCGCGTCACCGACAATGACATCGGTCAGGCGCGTAATGCCGACACCGGCCACCGCCAGTTGCAACACGGTCTCGGCATTGTTGGCGGCGACGTTGCCGCCGACATGCACCACGCGGATGCCGTCGTCGGTATCGAAGGGCCAGCGGCGCAGGGCCGGCAGACTGGTGATCCAGAGGCAGTTGTGCTGCTGCAGATCGTCCGGCGTGCGTGGCGTGCCGCGGCGCTGCAGGTAGGCGGGCGAAGCGCAGATCACCCGTTCGAGATTGCAGATGCGCCGCGCCACCATCGACGACTCGTCGAGCGGACCAATGCGGATCGCGAGGTCGACGCCTTCCTCCATGGGACCGAGCGGCTGGTCGCTGATGGTGATGTCCATCTCCACCTCGGGATGTATTTCCTGGAAGCGCGGGATGGCCGGCGCCAGCTGATGCATGCCGAAGGCCGAGCCGCAATGCAGACGCAGCAGGCCGCGCGGACTGGCGCTCGCC
>JAPLRA010000326.1 GCA_026399445.1 Sulfuritalea sp. | reverse complement strand
GCGCCATTGTGACATCCAACGTCGCCTGGGCCTACGTGCTGCACGGCACGATGTGGCAAAGCGGGCACGTCATGACGGTGATCCTGGCGATGTCGGTGATGTGGATGGGCGTGCTCTACCATCACTATCCGGTGATTACCGGGCGCAAGCTCGATCCCTTCCTCGGCACCTGGTTCATCCGCCTGTTTATCGTCGGCGGCTTCGGTGCGGCGATATCGATGCTGGCGGGCGGTGCGGCTGGCATGCCGCGGCGTTTTGCAGACTGGAACCAGGATGGCTGGATGCTCTACGGCTACCTTATCGTGATCTTCGGCGTTATCCTGGGCGCCGCCTTCGTGGTCTATTTGTACAATCTGCTGCAGTCGCGCGAGCTCAACGAAGCGATGGGTCAGCGGGTAGGCGCCACATAGCAGGCCGTCGCGCCGCTGGCCAATGGCGCGGCGCGGATCAGATATCCCCGGTGACGGCGGTGGCGCGAGCCCCGCCGTCATTCACGTGAACAGCAGCAGAAGGAGCACCATGCACTGCAAGCTCTGCGGCCTGCCGAATCCGAAATCGCCCTTGCGGGATGCAGGTCACGAGTTCTGCTGTCACGGCTGCCGCGAGGTCTATCGCTGCTTCGGCGATGCGGCGATTGCGAAAGAAACTCCCGTCACCACCGTCGCTATGCCGCCGCAGGCTCGCGACGCCTTTCTGTGGGTCGAGGGGATGCACTGCGCCTCGTGCGAATACCTGATCGAGAGGCTGGCGCCGCGAACACCCGGCATCTTAGCCGCAGCGTCGAGCTATGCCAGTGGCACCGTGAAAGTCACCTACGACCCGGCATTGATCGGTGAAGCGCAACTGCCGGCCGCGATCAGCCGCGCCGGCTACCGCGCGCGCCTGCACGACGAAGCCGCGCCGGAACACGACGAGCGTCCGGAGTTGCTGCGCCTGCTGACCGCCGGCTGCCTGGCTTCGCCGGTGATGATGCTGACGCTGCTGTTTGTGTACCCCGTGCATGGTGGCTTCGTCCAGCCGGAGGACTACGCCGCGGTCGGCTGGGTGGCTTTCACGGCGACGCCGCTGGCCCTGTTCCTGTTCACCACGGTGCTGGTGTTCTATGTCGGCTGGCCGGTCTTGCGCGGCGCATGGACCGCGCTGCGCGTCGGCGTGCCGAACATGGACCTGCTGCTGGCACTCTCGATCCTCGCCGCGTACGCCTACAGCACCGTGCAGTTGTTTCGCGATCCGCTCGACCTGTATTTTGAAGTCGCCAGCACCCTGATCGCGGTGGTGACCATCGGTCGCTTCCTCGAACGCGGGGCGCGGCTCAAGGCCACCCAGGAGCTCACCGGCATCCTGCGCGCCTGGTCCGACCGCGCCTGCGTGCTGCGCGAGGGCCGCTACCTGGTGTGCGGGCTCGGCGAACTGGTCCCCGGCGACCGGGTCTTCGTGCGCCCGGGCGAGGCGATCCCGGTGGATGGCGAAATCGTCGCCGGCCAGGGCGCGATCGACGAGTCGCTGATGACCGGCGAGGCGTTCCCGGCGTCGCGTGGTGCCGGCGAACGGGTAATGGGCGGCAGCATCCTGCTCGAAGGCAACCTGGAAATCGAAGTCGGCGAACGGGTGGAAAGCCGCATGGCCAATCTCTCCCACCTGCTGTGGAACATGCAAAGCGCCAGCGGTGGCATGCAGGGACGCGTCGATCGGCTGGCTCGCGCCTTCGTGCCGGTGGTGATGGGGCTGGCCATACTGGTCGGCCTCGGCTTCCTCGTTGCCGGCGCATCGCCGGAAAAGGCGCTGCTGGCCAGTCTGGCGACCCTGATCGTCTCCTG
>JAPLRA010000195.1 GCA_026399445.1 Sulfuritalea sp. | reverse complement strand
TTGCCCCCGCGCTGCCGCTCGACTTGCATGTGTAAAGCATTCCGCCAGCGTTCAATCTGAGCCAGGATCAAACTCTTCAGTTCAATCTGTCTATTTTCCTACTCACTCAAACGAATCTCAGAGGTCAAACGTTTCCATTTAACCTTACTGTTATTTCGTGCAAGTGCTTGCTTCTCATACTTTTAGCATCCAGCAGCAGCAGATCCTTCACGCAATCCTTCCGGACTGCCTTCAGAACTTAACCTTCGTCTTTCGACTCCAGTCAGCAATCGGCCCTTCGATTTCGGCCCGACCACCCACCACCACCTCCAGCACAGCAAGCACCTACACCTATCGGTTGTTTGGTTTTTAAAGAGCGCGTTGCACCGCAATAACAGTGCAACGGGAAGGCGCGCATTATACGGACCGAAAGCGACCGGTCAAGGCCTTTCAGGGATTTTTTTCGGCGCGCTGAAAAGTCATCATCACATCAGCGTCACGCGGGCGAATTTTCGCTTGCCCACTTGCAGTACGACGCACTCTCCAGCACTCAGCGCCGTAGCGCGATCGCCGACTTTTTCACCATTGATGCGCACGCCACCGCCATCGATCATGCGCAGCGCATCGGACGTGCTCGGCGTAAGGCCCGCAGCCTTGAGTACCTGGGCCAGCGACCCCGCGGCGACGCTGATTTCGGGCATGTCGTCGGGCAAGACGCCTCTCTGAAAACGCGCCTCGAATTCTGCCAGCGCCGCATCGGCGTCCTTCGGCGAATGGAAGCGGGCGACGATCTCCAGCCCCAGCAGCACTTTCACATCGCGCGGATTGCGCCCCTCGGCAACCTCGCGCTTGAAGCGTGCAATCTCCTCGTTGCCACGAAACGAAAGCAGCTCGAAATAGCGCCACATCAGTTCGTCCGACACCGACATCAGCTTGCCGAAGATTTCCGTGGGCGACTCGGCAATGCCGATGTAATTGCCCAGGGATTTCGACATCTTGTTGACGCCGTCCAGGCCCTCCAGCAGCGGCATCATCAACACGCACTGCGGCGCCTGGCCGTAGTGCTTCTGCAACTCGCGTCCCACCAGCAGATTGAATTTCTGGTCGGTGCCGCCCAATTCGACATCGGCCTTCATGGCCACCGAGTCATATCCCTGGCACAGCGGGTAGAGAAACTCGTGGATGGCGATGGGCTGCCCACCCGTGTAGCGCTTGTAAAAGTCGTCGCGCTCCAGCATGCGCGCCACCGTGTGGCGCGCGGCAAGTTTGATCATTCCCGCCGCGCCGAGCGGTTCGAACCAGGTCGAGTTGAAGCAGACTTCGGTTTTAACCGGATCGAGAATCTTGAACACCTGCTCGCGGTAGGTGTCGGCATTTTCCAGTATCTGCTCGCGCGACAGCGGCGGGCGCGTCGCATTCTTGCCGCTCGGATCGCCGATCATTCCGGTGAAGTCGCCGATCAGGAACATCACGTGATGACCAAGATCCTGAAAATGGCGCAGCTTGTTGATCAGCACGGTATGCCCGAGGTGCAGGTCCGGCGCGGTCGGATCGAAGCCTGCCTTGATGCGCAGGGGACGCCCTGATTTCAGCTTTTCGACGAGTTCGGCCTCGATCAGCAGTTCATCGGCGCCGCGTTTGATGAGCGCCAGTTGGGAGTCGATATCCACCATGATGATTAACCCGGTTTGACGGAAGGGGGATTTTTGCTACACTCGCCCGACTATCAAGCCGGTCCGCCCATCCAATTGCACAAAAACAAGAGCGGGATTTTAGCGCAAGTCCTTCACTACCGATCCGAACGACCCAGCCACTTCTGGGCCGGCATCGGCGTGGTCGGTGTTTCGCTTTTCAGCATGGTGGCCGCCTTTGGCACCGTGAATGACTCGCGTTTGGCGGATATTCCCCGCAAGCAGGTGGTCGAGCAACTGGCGCTGCCTGCCATCACCGCATCGGCAGACAGCGGCCAGAGTTTTCTGCGCGAAGAGCGCGTGCAGCGCGGCGATACCGTTATAGGATTGCTGCAGCGCCTTGGGGTTGACGATGCGGCGGCCGTCGGCTTCCTCAAAGGCAGTTCTTCCACACAAAACCTGTTTCGCCAACTCAGCCCGGGCAAGAACCT
This sequence comes from Sulfuritalea sp., assembly GCA_026399445.1. Classification (GTDB taxonomy): domain Bacteria; phylum Pseudomonadota; class Gammaproteobacteria; order Burkholderiales; family Rhodocyclaceae; genus Sulfuritalea. The sequence continues at coordinate 2,659 of JAPLRA010000195.1, read as the reverse complement.
GACGGCACGAACCGGGCCGCAAGGCGAACTGCAGACGCTGGTCTTCCCGCTCAATGGCGGCAAGGATCAAGCGCTGGTCGTCGAACGTCAGGGCGACAGGTTCAGCGCCTCGGAACAGGCCCTTCCGCTCGAAACCCAAGTCGTAATGAAATCCGCCGAGATCCGCTATTCCCTATTTGGCGCCTCTGACGCAGCGGGTATTCCCGACTCGGTCGCCACCCAGCTGGCGGACATTTTTGGCGGCGACATCGATTTCCATCGCGACCTGCGCAAAGGCGATCGTTTCGCGGTGATTTACGAGTCCGTCAATTATCTCGGTCGAGCCGTGCGCAGCGGACGCATCCTCGCCGCAGAGTTTGTCAACAGCGGCAAGACCTACCGTGCCGCATGGTTCGCTGACCCGGCCGGCGGTGAAAACAGCAGCGGCTATTACACCGCCGACGGCAAGAACATCCGCAAGGCCTTCCTGCGCTCGCCGCTGGAATTTTCACGCATTACCTCGGGCTTCAGCTCCGCGCGCTTCCATCCTGTGCTGCAAAAATGGCGGGCGCACAAGGGCATCGATTACGGCGCGCCGACCGGCACCCGGGTCAAGGCCACGGGCAATGGCACGGTCGAATACGTCGGCGTGCAAGGAGGCTATGGCAAGGTCGTCGTTTTGCGCCATCAAGGCCGCTTCACGACACTTTACGGCCACCTCTCCGGCTTCGCGGCCGGTCTGCGCAAGGGCAATCGCGTCACTCAAGGCGACATAATCGGCTTCGTCGGCGCCACGGGTCTGGCGAGCGGCCCGCATCTGCATTACGAGTTCCGCGTCAGCGACGTGCATCAGAATCCTTTGGCAATGGCCCTGCCCAGCGCACCGCCCTTGCTGCCCCAGCAGCTTGGCCTGTTCAGGGCGAGCACCGAGACTCACCTCGCTCGCCTTGATCTGATTCGCGGATTCAACCTCGCCCAAGCTGACTAGGATGACATCGGCTGTGCCGCTGGTAGTAGGGCTGATGTCCGGAACCAGTCTTGATGGCGTCGATGCCGTTCTGGTCGACTTCTCCGAAAGTCATCCACGCACCCTCGCAACATTCTGGCTGCCCTATCCGGCCGCCATTCGTCAGCAGGCTTTGCAACTGCAGACTGCGCAGCACGACGAAATTCACTCCGCCGCGCTGCTTGCGAACGATCTGGCGCGCTGCTATGCGGAGGCCGTGCATCAGTTGCTCGCCAACGCCGGTGTCGTTGCGGCCCAGATCGCGGCCATCGGTTGTCATGGGCAGACTATCCGTCATCGGCCCGCTGAGGGCTATAGCCTTCAAATGAACAATCCGGCCCTGCTTGCCGAACTGACCGCAATCAGCGTTGTGGCCGATTTCCGCAGCCGCGACATCGCCGCGGGGGGCCAGGGCGCGCCGTTGGTACCGGCCTTTCATGCCACGGTATTTGGCGACCCCGAGCAACATCGGGTCATCCTGAATATCGGAGGCATTGCCAACCTTACCGACCTGAATCCGGGAAAAGCGGTGCGGGGTTTCGACTGCGGCCCCGGCAATCTGTTGATGGATGCATGGATTGAGCGCCACAAGGGGCTGCGTTACGACGAAGCCGGGCAGTGGGCCGGCGAGGGGCAGGTGCGCCCTGAGCTGCTGCACAGCCTGCTCACGGATGCCTTCTTCAGCGCAAGCCCGCCCAAGAGCTGCGGTCGAGACGAATTCAACATCTCGTGGCTTGAGAGTCATCTTGCAGGTAGCGAAAGGCCGGAGGATGTCCAGGCCACGTTGCTTGAACTCACCGCCGAGTCTGCAACTCAGGCGATCGGTCGCTGGTGCGGCAGCCCCAAAGAACTGTTTGTTTGCGGCGGGGGAGCTCGCAATGACGCTCTCATGGCTTGCCTGCAACGCCATCTGCCGGATTGCCGTGTCGCCAGCACCGACTTTCTGGGCCAGCCGGCTGACTGGGTCGAAGCGGTCGCCTTTGCCTGGCTGGCATGGCGCACTTTGCGCGGCGAACCCGGAAACCTTGCGGAAGTGACGGGTGCCCGCGGGCCGCGAGTACTCGGCGCTATCTATCCGGCCTGAACGGGGGCTGTAAACAGCAAAGGGCGCGGAGCCCACGGCCCCACGCCCTTCGTTCAGTTCAATGCAGTCGAATCAGGCCGAGAAGGACGATCCGCAGCCGCAGGTCGATTGAGCATTCGGATTCTTGATCACGAATTGCGAACCCTCGAGCCCTTCGGAGTAATCGATTTCGGCACCGACCAGGTACTGATAGCTCATCGGATCGATCAGCAGCGAGACGCCGTTCTTTTCCATCACGGTGTCGTCTTCGTTGGTCACTTCGTCGAAGGTGAAGCCGTACTGGAAGCCGGAGCAGCCGCCGCCTTGCACGAAGACGCGCAGCTTCAGCTCGGGGTTGCCTTCCTCGTCGATCAGCTGGCGCACCTTGTCGGCGGCGCTGTCGGTGAAGACGAGGGGGGCGGGCATTTCGGTGACGGCGTTCATAGTTGATCTCCAGACTCGGGAATTGTATCGAGCAGGGGATGACCCTGCATCGCTCAGGGTCGGGGATACGGAAAGCACGAAGCCCGCCGGAGGGGCGGGCGTCGGGGGTCGGTGAAAAGCCAGTCGCCTTTCGGCGAATTCCCGCTCTCCACCCACCAGTGCGCCGC
>JAPLRA010000094.1 GCA_026399445.1 Sulfuritalea sp. | reverse complement strand
TCGGGCAGCTCCTTCTCGTTGTTCGAGGTGATGATGACAATCGGGCGCACGGCGGCGCGGATGGTCTGCCGCGTCTCGTAGACATGGAACTCCATGCGGTCGAGTTCGCGCAGCAAGTCGTTGGGGAATTCGATGTCGGCCTTGTCGACCTCGTCAATAAGGATCACGCTCGGCTTGCCCTGGTCGAAAGCCTGCCACAGCACGCCCTTGACGATGTAGTTGGCAATGTCCTTGACCTTCTCGTCGCCGAGTTGCGAGTCGCGCAGGCGCGACACGGCGTCGTATTCGTAGAGGCCCTGCTGCGCCTTGGTGGTGGACTTGATGTGCCACTGCAGCAGCGGTACGCCCAGCGCGCCGGCGACTTCCTCGGCCAGCATGGTCTTGCCGGTGCCGGGCTCGCCCTTGATCAAGAGCGGGCGTTGCAGGGTGATGGCGGCGTTCACCGCGAGCATCAGGTCGGGGGTGGCGACGTAGGTGTCGGTTCCTTCAAAGCGCATGGCGTTCTCTTTCAGAGTTGAAGCAATAGAGTATCTCAAAGTAGGCGTGTCTCGCCGTCTCGCCAGAGCCGACTTTTGATGGACGGTTAGCCGGCCTTGCGGCGAACGCAGTCAAGATAGGCCTCGCCATCCGGCGGCAGGCCGCTCTTCTGGGCGCGCCAGATCATTTCGCCGAGGCATTCAAGTACCGCGTGCAGTGCGTCGTGACGATCGCCGCGCCTGCTCTGCAGAACATTGAATGCGGCGCGGATGCCCAGGGGCTGGTCGATGGAGAGCTGCTCCTCGATCGCCAGGTGCAAGGAGAGATGCAGGAAGGGGTTGGTCTCGCCCTGCTCCGGCGTCCATTCGCGCGTCAGGGCGTCTTCGGCTTCAAGCAGTGCGTGGTATTCGGGGTGCAGGTCGATCAGATCCGCCGCCAGGGTATCCATCGGCGTGCCCGGCAGCCGGCTCCGGCGCTTGACCCAGGCATTGATCAGAAACTGGCGCGCCTGATCGCGGCTTGGGTTAAACATTTTTCTCTTTCCAGGCACACAGGTCGAAGACGCTGCAATGGACGCAGTCCGGGTTGCGCGCCTTGCAGGTATAGCGGCCGTGGAGGATCAGCCAGTGATGGGCGTGCATGCGGAACTCATCGGGCACCACCTTGAGCAGCTTCTGCTCGACGTCGACGACGGTTTTTCCCGCGGCCAGCCCGGTCCGGTTGCTGACGCGAAAGATGTGGGTGTCCACGGCGATGGTCGGTTCGTGGAAGGCGATGTTCAGTACTACATTGGCGGTCTTGCGGCCAACCCCGGGCAGGGCTTCGAGCGCGGCGCGATCATGCGGCACTTCGCCGCCGTGGCGTTCGAGCAGCAGGCGCGACAGCCCCACGACGTTCTTCGCCTTGGTCGGGTAGAGGCCGATGGTATTGATGTATTCGGCGAGGCCTTCCTCGCCCAGCACGGCGATGGCCTGCGGCGTCGGGTGCGCGCGGAACAGGGGGCGTGTTGCGCGATTCACGCCCTTGTCGGTGGCCTGCGCGGAAAGCACCACGGCCACCAGCAATTGGTAGGGCGTGGCGTATTCGAGCTCGCTTTTCGGTTCCGGGTTCGCCGCAGCGAGACGGGTGAAGAACTCGCGAACCTTCTTTGGGGTCATGCCGGAACCGAATTTGCGTGATCAGCCTGGTGGTGGATGCGCTGCTCGCGTGTGCGTTGGTTGGCGCGGGAATCCAGCCAGTTGCGGCCGGCGATCAGCAGACCGAGAACGAAGAAGGCGCCGGGCGGCAGCATGGCGATCAGGAATCCCGGATATTCCACCGGCAATATCTGGATTCCGGAAAGCTGCGGGAAGATCATCTCGATGCCCGAGAAGAGGGTGCCCTGGCCTACGAACTCACGCACGGCGCCCAGGAGTCCGATTACCCAGACAAAGCCGACACCCATCATCAGCCCATCGAATGTTGCGGCGCGCAGGCCGTTCTTCGCGGCGAAGGCTTCGACGCGGGCCAGCACGATGCAGTTGGTGACGATCAGCGGAATGAAAATGCCGAGCACCATGTAGAGGTCATGCAGGAATGCATTGAAAGCAAGGTCGATCCCGGTGACCAGTGCCGCGATGATCAGGATGAAAACTGGAATGCGGATCTCGTAGGGGATGAAGGCACGCAAGGCGGAAATGGCGAAGTTGGACAGCATCATGACGACAATGGTCGCCAGGCCGAGGCTGACCGCATTCACCAGATTGCTGCTCACCGCCAGCAGCGGACACAGGCCCAGCACCTGGGCGAGGATGGTGTTCTGTTTCCAGATGCCGTTCCAGGCGATGTCCTTGTAGGCGCTCATGGTTTGCTCTCCTCAAATCGGCTGTTCGCTGGCAGGGCGAACAGCTTGTCGCGATGTTCGACGGCCCACGCCAGGGCGCGACCGCTGGCGTTGGTGACGGCGCGGGCAGAAATCGTCGCGCCGCTCATCTGGTCGAAACGGCCACCGTCCTTCTTCACCTTCCACTTTTTTTGCGGCACGGTATCGAAACCCAGGTTGCTGAACTGGGTGATCCACGGTCGGGTCTTGTTGCGGTCCTTCTTCGGGTCGATGTAGTCACCGAGGCCCGGCGTTTCCTTGTGGGCGGTCACGCGCTGCGCCAGCATATGGCCTTCGACATCGACGGCGAGGATCAGGCTGATGCGGCCCGAATAGCCATCGAGGGCTGCAGCTTCCAGCACCAGCGCAGCGGGCTCCCCGCCCTTGCGCGCACGCCAGAGGCGCGTTTCTTCGTTGAGGCCGAGCGCCTTTTGCGGCGACAGGGTGATCGCATCGGCCATCAGGTCGTTGTCGTAATGGCCGGGTGGCAGCACTTCGCCGATCAGTCTCAGCTTTTCGGTCAGGGCGCTGGCCGCAACCAGTGGCTCCGTGACGCGATAGGTGCCGGCCATCAGCGCGGTGAACACCAGCGTGAAGGCGAGCATGATCGCCGCGGTGCGTACCGAAATGCGCAGCACGCTGGATTCGCGGTGGGCGATTTCGATGGGTTCGCTCATGGCGAGTCTCCCCGCTTGTCCTTGTGCCCGAAGACCGGCGGCTGCGTGTACATGTCGATCAGCGGCGCTGCGATATTCATCAGCAGTACCGCGAAGGCGATGCCATCCGGGTAGGCGCCGAAGGTGCGGATGATCCAGGTCAGCACCGCGGCGGCGCCGGCGAAGATCAGCTTGCCTCTCGGGGTGGTGGCTCCGGAAACGGGGTCGGTGACGATGAAGAAAGCCGCGAGCATGGCGCCGCCGGTAAACAACTGGAAGCCGGGTCCGGCGAAGCGGTCGGGTTCGTAGAGGGCGAAAGCGCCTGATACGGCGAACAGCGTAGCCAGGAAGGCGACAGGCATGTGCCAGGTAATGATGCGCTGCTGCAGCAGATACAACCCACCGAGGGCGTAGCCGGCGGCGATCCACTCCCAGCCGCGGCCACCGACGTTGCCGAAGGTCGCGTGCTTGCCCAGCAAGCCGGCAATCACCGCGCGCTGTTCCGGATCGCGCAGGACTGTGCGCAGCGCATCCAGCGGCGTGGCCATGGTCATGGCGTCGAGTTGGCGGCTGCCGAAAATCGCCTCCCATTGCCCGGCAAAGTCGGTGGCGTCCACCCCCGGCCATTGCGACATGAGGAGCGGATAGGCGACGATCATCAGCGCAAAGGCCACCATGGCGGGATTGAACGGATTCTGTCCCAGTCCGCCATACAGATGCTTGGCGACAACGATGGCGAGCAGGGTACCGAATACGGTCAGCCACCAGGGTGCGATCGAGGGGAAGGTCAGTGCGATCAGCCACGCCGTGACCAGGGCGGAGCCGTCGCCGAGGAACATCATGAGCGGCTTGCCGCGCAGCTTCAGCATCACGGCCTCGGCTGCCAGTGCCGTCACCGAGGCCAGGAGGATTTGCACGAGGATCGCGGCCCCGAAAAACCAGACGTAGGCGGCGATGCCCGGCAGCAGCGCGACCAGCACCCGCAGCATGACGGATTGCACGCTGGCGGGTTGGAGGAAGTAGGGCGAGTTGTTCACGAGGAGATCACGATCTTGTCTAGTCATCCTGCCGCAAATGCGGCTTGGCCATTTCGCGGATTTCGGCGCGGCGCGCTTCGATCGCCTCGACCTCTGCCTGCTGCTGCGGTGTCAGGTTGCTGGTGTTTTCCGGATGGGCCTGCGCCTTCTGCACGCGGGCGCGCTCGAGGGCTGCCGCGATAAGGGCTTTCTTCGCATCCTGCTCGGGTGTGACGGCCGGTTGTTCGACCTCGGCCAGCGCCGCAGCGGCTTTTTCGCGGCCGGCGGCAGTCTTGGCCGCGAGCTTGGCGGCTTTTTCCTGCTTTTCGCGTTCTTCGCGCAACAGACGGAACTCGTAGCGTTCGCGAGCAACGTCGGCAGCCTCATTTTCGAGTTCGCGCGCCCAGATTTCGCTCTTGGCAAAACGGTAGTAGTCGACCAGCGGAATGCGTGATGGACACACGTAGGCGCAGCAGCCGCATTCGATGCAGTCGAACAGGTTGTATTCCTGGGCCTTGCCGAAAATCTTCGCTCGCGAAAACCAGTACATCTCGAATGGCTGGAGGTCGCTCGGGCATACCTTGGCGCATTCGCCGCAGCGGATGCAGGGCATCTCCGGCGGCGGCGGCGGGAACAATTTCCTGGACCCTACCAGAACGCAGTTGGCAGCCTTGACCACCGGGACTTCATCGTTCGGCATCAACAGGCCCATCATGGGGCCGCCCATGATTACGCGGTCGGTATCCGGCAGCGGCCCGCAAAGAGCCACGAGGTCGCGCATGGGAGTGCCGAGCAGCACTTCATAGTTGCGCGCCCTTTCCACGTTTCCGGCGACGGTGACGATGCGCGAGATCAGGGGCTGGCCCAGTGCGATGGCTTCGTAGATCGCATAGGCGGTGCCGACGTTGAAGCACTGCAGACCGTAGTCTGTCGAGCGCTTGCCGTGCGGCACTTCGATGCCGGTGAGAACCCGCATCAGTTGCTTGGCGCCTCCCGCCGGATAGCGGGTAGGTACCGGCACCACCTTGATCGATGAATCGCCCGCCGCCGCATTGGCGGCTTGCGCGGCGACTTCCATCGCGGCTATCGCTTGCGGTTTGTTGTCCTCGATGCCGATCAGCACCTGGCCCGCGCTGAGCATTTCGCGCATGATCAGGGTGCCCTTGATGATGGTCTCGGCGCGCTCCCGCATCAGCAGGTCGTCGCAGGTAATGAAGGGCTCGCATTCGGCACCGTTCAAGACCAGCGTATGCAGTTTCCCCAGTTTCCCCGGGTTCAGTTTGAGATAACTGGGGAATACCGCTCCTCCCAGGCCGACGACGCCGGTATCGCGCAAATAGTCGCGGGTTTGCGTCGGCGTCGCGCTGCGGAAGTCAAAGGGCTGACGGGGAATCCATTCGTCGCGGCCGTCCGGCTCGATGACCACGCAAAGTGCGGACAGACCGGAGGTGTGCGGCATCAGGCGCATTTCGACGGCGACGACAGTGCCTGAGGTCGAGGCATGCACCGCGGAAGACACGTTGCCGTCGGCACCGCCGATGCGCTGGCCTTTGAGCACGCGATCGCCTGCCTTCACCAGCGGACGCGGGATGCCGCCGATGCTCTGATGCAGCGGAATGACGAGCAAAGTCGGCGTTGGCGCCACGGCGATCGGTAGCCCGGTCGCCGCTTCCTTGTTGTAGGCCGGCTTGACACCGCCGTGAAAGCCGAACAGGCGCTGGACCGCGTTCACGCGGCCTCCCTTTGTGTCGGATTGATCTTGAATACCGGATACTTCCACTTCCAGGTTTCTACGCTCTCGCCGATCGGCTGCATGGAAATGCAATCGACCGGGCAGGGCGGCAGGCACAACTCGCAGCCGGTGCATTGGGGAGCGACTACGGTGTGCATCTGCTTCGCGGCGCCGACGATGGCATCGACCGGGCAGGCTTGGATACACAGCGTGCAGCCGATGCAGCGCTGCTCGTCGATCACCGCGACGGATTTGGGCTTTTCGATACCGTGTTCCGCGGAAAGCGACTTGAATTCGCGGCCGAGCAGGTCGGCGAGTTTGTGGATGCCTTCATCGCCCCCTGGCGGGCAGCAGTTGATGTCCGCTTCTCCCTTGGCGATCGCCTGGGCGTAGGGTTTGCAGCCGGGGAAGCCGCACTGGCCGCATTGCGTTTGCGGCAGGATGGCATCGATCTTTTCGACCAGGGGGTCGCCTTCGACGCGGAAACGCACCGCAGCATAGCCGAGTGCGGCGCCGAGCACGACGGCGCCCAGCGCCATGACCAGAATTGCTTCGAACATCGCTATTTGTACTTGTCCAGGCCGGCGAAGCCCATGAAAGCCAGGCTCATCAGGCCCGCAGTAATCATGGCAATCGCCGTACCGCGGAAGTGGATCGGGACGTCAGCCGCTTCGAGGCGCTCACGGATGCCGGCAAACAGAATCAACGCCAGCGTGAAACCGACCGCGCTGCCGAAGCCGAACAGCAGCGACTCGAGGAAGTTGTGGCGCAGGCTGACGTTGAGCAGCGGGATGCCGAGTACGGCGCAATTGGTTGTGATCAATGGCAGGTAGATGCCGAGCACCTGGTGCAGCAGCGGGCTGGTCTTCTGGATCACCAGTTCCGTGAGCTGCACGATGGCGGCGATCGTGACGATAAAGGACAGGGTGCGCAGGTATTCGAGTTGATTGGGTATCAGCAGCCAGCGATCGATGACATAGCTTGCGCCGCAGGCCATGGTCAGGACGAAGGTCGTCGCCGCCCCCATGCCAACCGCAGTTTCGAGCTTCTTGGAGACACCCATGAAGGGGCACAAGCCAAGAATACGGACGAAGACGACGTTATTGACAAGGACTGCGCCGAGAACGATGAAGAGGTAACTGGTCATGATGCGCGGAACGCCGCGGTGGGTCCGCAACAATTGGTGGAGATCAAATTATCTCGCTTTTAATGGTATTTGCGCAAGTGGGCAAATTGTAGCCGCCACTCTCAGGCGTTGGTAGCTTCAATGCATTCGGCGACAAGCCGCGGGCCTTGGTATATCAGGCCGCTGTAGATTTGTACCAGCGCGGCGCCGGCGTCCAGTTTCGCTCGCGCACGTTCGCCACTGGTGATGCCTCCGGCGGCAATGATGGGCAATTCCCCTCCCAGGGCATGGGCAAGACTGCGGATCACGGCGGTGAATTTTTCGAACAGCGGGCTGCCGGAAAGCCCGCAGGCTTCG
>JAPLRA010000239.1 GCA_026399445.1 Sulfuritalea sp. | reverse complement strand
CATAGCCCCAGGCACGGCCGAGTATGCAGGCTTTGGCGCCGAGGGCGAGCGCCTTGACTACATCCAGCCCGCTGCGCACGCCGCCATCCATCAGCACCTCCAACCGGTCGCCCACCGCGTCGACGATACGCGGCAGCGCATCGACGCTGGCGACGACACTGTCCAGTTGTCGCCCGCCGTGGTTGGAGACGATAATGCCGTCGACACCTGACGACGTTGCCTGACGCGCATCCTCCTCGTCGAGGATTCCCTTGAGCACGATCTTGCCCGGCCAGTTTTCTCTTACCCAGGCCAGATCGTTCCAGGTAATGCGCGGGTCGAACTGGCTATCGACCCAGGCCTTGAACTCCGGCAGACTGCCCGCATCGGGCACTGCCGCTGTCAGGTTGCCGAAGGTCAGGGGCTTGCCGCGGATGCCGACGTCCAGCAGCCACTGCGGATGCGAAAGCAGATCCCACGCCTTGGCCAGCTTGCCGCCCGGCGACAGGCCGCCGGCCATGCCGTTGCGGACGTCGCGGTAGCGCGCACCCATCACGGCCAGGTCAACCGTCAGCACCAGCACCGGGCAACCCGCCGCATGGGCGCGAGCCATCAGGTCTTTGGCATAGCCGCGGTCGCGCATTACATACAGCTGGTACCAGAAGGGTGCAGACGTTGCAGCGTGAACCTCCTCGATCGAGCAGATGGAGACGGTCGATTCGCAAAACGGTACGCCTGCCTGTTCGGCGGCGCGCGCCGCCTGCACCTCAGCCCTGCAGGCCATGGCGCCGGCAAGTCCCAGCGGGGCGAGGATCAGCGGCAGGGCGAGCTCCTGGCCCAGCACACGGGTGGACAAATCCAGCTGTGAAACGTCGCGCATGACGCGTTGGCGCAGATGCAGGCGCTGGAAGGCCTGCTGATTGTCGGCTGCGGTCAGTTCGTCATACGCGGCGCCGTCGAGGTAATCAAACAGGTGTCGCGGCAGACGCTTGCGCGCCAGTTCCCGGTAGTCGCCCGCCGTGGCGGGCGCCAGGCCGAGTCCCTCAGTTTCACTAGTCATGAATCATCTCCGAAGCCCTGAGTGCATCTTACAGGGAGTGCAGGTGAAACCGGCTCCTGCGCAGGTCGCCACACATGCAGCGGGGGCGCTGTCGGGACCGCACTGTGCTTGCCGCGCGTGCTTGCGCAAAAACTCCGCTACCATGGGAACATTCCTACAATCAACAATCCGAGTGGTTCGGTACAGGGACACCGGCATGACGCTTACCAACAAGGGTGGCAACGAACAGTTGTTGCGCGAGCAGCAGCTGATTTTTGAGCGGGCCCAGATTGGTATCGTTGTGTTGCGGGATCGCGTCGTCCAGCGTTGCAATCCACGCTTCGAGGAAATTCTCGGCTACGGGCCGGGTGAGTTGGTCGGCAAGTCAACTCGCGTCTACTACCCCAGTGACGAAGCCTGGAACGAGATCGGTCAGCGCGCCTACTCTTCGGTTATCGCGACCGGGGGCTTCACCGGCGAGGACATCTATCAGCGGCGGGATGGCCACTTGATATGGGTCCACGTCACTGGCAGTTTCATCAATCCGGACGACCCGGATGAAGGCTACGTCTGGCTTTACGATGACGTGACCGAAAAGCGCCAGACCGAGGACACCCTGAAGGCGCTGTTGCGTGAGCAGACGCTGATTTTCGAGCGCGCGCAGATCGGCATCGGGGTGCTGCAAAACAGGGTCATAAAGCGCTGCAACAGACGCCTGGAAGAGATTTTCGGTTACGAGCCGGGCGAACTGCTCGACAAATCGACGCGGATTCTTTTTCCCGGCGACGAGGCCTGGGAAGCCCTGGGACGACGCGGCTATTCCGCGATGGCCGAAAGCGGGGAATTCAGAGCCGAACAGGAGTACCGGCGCAAGGACGGCAGCGTGGTCTGGTGCCAGTTTTCCATTCGATCGATCAATCCGGATCGTCTGGAAGAGGGTCATCTCGTTCTGTTCGACGACGTTACCGGGAAGCGGCAGGCCGAGGAAGCTCTGGAGTCGCTGCTGCGCGAGCAGACGCTGATTTTTGAGCGCGCGCAGATCGGCATCATTGTGCTGCGCAATCGCGCCATTCAGCGCTGCAATCGTCGCTTCGAGGAAATCTTCGGTTATGGCCCGGGCGAAATGATCGGCGAATCGACCCGGATCTACTTTCCCAGCGACGAGGCATGGGATGAAATGGGACGTCGCGCCTATACGATGCTTTCCGAAACAGGAAACTTCACCGGCGAGGGCGAGTACCGTCGCAAGGACGGAAGCATCGTCTGGTGCCATATTTCGGGGCGCCCGATCAATCCGGAGAAGCCTGAAGAGGGCTATGTCGGGCTGTATGACGATGTAACCGAGAAGCGGCGGGTCGAGGCCGCATTGAAGGCGCTGCTGCGTGAACAGACGCTGATCTTCGAGCGCGCCCATACGGGCATCATGTTTGTTCGCGACAGGGTCATCCTGCGCTGCAATCCCCGCTTCGAGGAGATGTTCGGGCATGCGCATGGTGCGCTGATCGGGCAATCGACCCGCGTACTGTTTCCCGACGAGCAGGCCTGGATCGAGAATGGCGCGCGTGTTTATTCGATTCTCCGGCGCGATAGCATCCATGATGACGATGTTCACTATGTCAGAGGTGACGGGTCACCCATTGTCTGCCACGTGATCGGCAGTCAAATCGATCCCGCGGATCCGACCGCGGGCACGGTCTGGTTGTATGAGGACATAACTGCCCGCCGCGCAACGGAACAGGCCCTGCTGCAGAGTCATCGCGAGCAGCAGCTGATTTTTGACAATGCGCTGATCGGGATTTCCTATCAGCGCAACCGTGTCATCGAGCGCTGCAATCGTCGGCTCGAGGAAATATTCGGCTACCCTTCTGGCGGCCTGACCAAGCAGTCGACGCGAATCCTGTTCGCCTCGGATGATGATTGGGAAGAGGCAGGCCGCAGGGTATATGCCGAGGGCGCTGATCGCGACACCTTCGATGGGGAAATACTTTATTGCCGGCGTGACGGCGCTCGCATTCTGGTGCGGGTTATTGGTCGCCTGATCGAAGCGACGGGTGATGGCCAGACCTGGATCTGGACCTACGACGACATCACAACGCGGCGCGCGGCAGAGGAGGCGCTGGCCAGAAATGCTCGCGAGTACGCGTTGATATTCGACAACGCGATGATCGGCATTGCCTACATGCGCGGCCGGGTGTTCCTCCGCTGCAACCGGAATCTGGAGGAAATGTTCGGCTTCCCCGTTGGCGGTCTGACGGGAAAAACGTCGCGTGTCCTGTTTGCCAATGACGAGGATTGGGATGCCACCGGACAGCGCATGCAAGCGGTGGCCAGGGAAGAAAAGGGTTTTAGCGGCGAGATTCTCTATCGGAAACAGGACGGGACGCCGGTCTGGGCTCTGGTCAACGGCCAGCCGATAGCGGAAGGGGACGGGCAAGTCTGGATCTGGACCATGCAGGATGTCACGCGCCGGCGTCAGGCGGAGGACGCCTTGCGTCGGAGCCACGACGAGATGGAGCAGCGGGTCGAGGAGCGCACGGCCGAACTGGTGCATCAGCTGCATTTCATGAAGCAGATGATCGAGGCAATTCCCGGACCGGTGTTCTACAAGGACCGCGAGGGACGCGACCTCGGATTCAACGAGTACTT
>JAPLRA010000319.1 GCA_026399445.1 Sulfuritalea sp. | reverse complement strand
CGTAGGCCGATGGCCCCAGCACGATCAGTTGCGGATCGAACAAGGCCAGGGCGGCGGTGCGGAACACCTGCAGTGGGTTGGCCAGCGCCATCGTCACCGCGACCTCCGGCGAGACCTTGCCCTGGATCATCACGCCGAGCAGGATCAGGTCGAGGAACAGCAGCAGCGTCAGCCAGACCACGAAAGCGGCGCCTTGCGCCATGTCGGTGCTGCGTGCCAGCGCCGAGATCAACATGCCGATGCCGAGGAAGCAGGCAGCCATCACCGCCAGCAGCGCCGTGTAATACGTGAACATGCCCCAGGGCACTTCGATGCCGCGCACCAGCGCAATCAGCACCGCCAGCACCATGGCGCCGAACACCGGCAGGAAGATGACGATATAGCGGCCGAGAATCTTGCCCCAGAACCACGCCGCCAGCGACACCGGCAGCGACAGCAGATATTCATAGACGCCGGCCTCGCGATCCCCCGCAACCGAGCGCACGGTGGTGATGAGCACGAAGATCGGCAGGATCGCCATGGTGAGCTGGATGTAGGTGACCAGCAGGCGAGAGAGGCCGATGAAGCCGAGCACGCGCGATTCGGTCAAGCCGAACAGGAACAGCAGCGCGACGATGCCGCCGAAGACCAGTGTGTACACCTGGAACCAGCGCGCGCGCAGCGATTCGACGATATCCAGTTTGGCGGTGAGCCAGAGTTGATTCATTTTGCTATTTTCCCTTGGCCAGCACGTGTTGGCGCATTTCTTCAAAATCGGAAGCGCCGGCCTCTGCGTAGGCGATGGCACCGTAGTTGTACGCCATGGGCGAGGTCTTGCCACCGACATACCTGGCTTTGCGCGCCTCGAGCCATTTGTCGCCCGTGCCGGTGACGTCGGCCACCCAGAACCGTGTGGCGGAATCGGCCAGCCACGGATGCTCCTTCTGCTTGTCGCGCATCCAGAACACCGCGCAGCCGATGTCGTCGAACTTGAATGCGATGTTTTTTTCGCCGCCGCGCATCTCAGCGGCAAAACGGCGATCGGAAATCACCATGCTGCAGCGGACGCAGGTATCGCGATCCCACTTGATCTCGGCCATGCCTTCCGGCCAGGTACCGGAATGGCTGCAGGCGGACAGGGCTGCGGCGAGCGGCGTCCGCGCCAGACCTTGGGTGGCGGCTGCGGCAATGCAGCGGCGACGATCCATCAATTCGCCGCACCGTTGGCGCCGACTCTTGTTTCCCGCAGCGAATAGTCGCTGATCAACGCCCCGTAGCGCGAGGTCATGCCCATGAAGCGCAGGCGGTCGGGACCAGGGACTTCGCCCTCCCATTCCAGCCCGTCGCCGAGATCGCGGAAACTCCACGCCAGCATCGCCTTTACAAACGCGGCTTCGTTGCGCTTGATCGAAATGCGGCAGGCAAACTGGCCGGAAAGCGACACGTCGTCGGCGACGCCGTCATCGAGCACCACCTTGCCCATGTCCATCTCGATCACCCGATTCACCAGCGCCGAAACCTCGTTCAGGCGATGGCTGGAAATCAGCATGGTGACGTCCTCCTGGCGCTCGGCGAGAAGTTCGAAGAATATCTTGCGCGCTTCCGGATCGAGGTTGGCGGCGGGTTCGTCCATCACCAGCACCTTCGCATCGCGCCCGAGCGCAATGGCGATCAGCAGCTTCTGCTTCATGCCGCCCGAGAGCTTGACGAAGGGTCGCGACAGAATCGGCGCCAGATCGAGGCCCAGGCGCTGCGCCAGTTCGTGGATGCGGGCAGGATCGGTACCGCACAGCGCTGCGGAGAAGTCGATCAGTTGCGCCACCGGCATTTTCAGCGGCGGCGGCAGCTGCGGCACGAAACCGATCGTCCCCAGCACTGCCGTGCGCTCCTTGCGCGGATCACGCCCCTCGATGGTGACCTGGCCGTCGAAGGTATATTCGCCCAGCAGGCAGCGGATCAGCGTGGTCTTGCCGGCGCCGTTGGAGCCGATCAATGCAACGCGCTCGGACAGTCCGATCTCGAGGCTGATGTCGTCGAGTACGCGCGTCTTGCGAAAGCTTTTTGTTACGCTTGAAAAGCGGATCATGATGTTCCGTGTGAGTAGTTCAAAGCAGCTTGGAGAGGCCTTTGACATCGAAGGTAAGCGAACCCGTCGGACAGGTGTCGACACACAATCCGCAACGCGTGCAGTCGGGGCCGATCGGGATTTCGATATCCACGGCGCGGCCCTTGATCACGGTGTCGAGTACATGCGGCACCAGGCAGACCTTGCGGCAATCGCCCTCATGGAAGCAGCCGTCGAGCTTGTACTTGATGCGGACCGGCGAGAAGATGCCGACCACGCCGTAGGTAAGACCGATCGGGCAGGCATAGCGACACCAGGCGCGGCGCGAAAAGAACACCTCGAACACGAGCAGCGCCAGCACCCAAAGCAAGGCCAGGCCCGGGCCGTAGATCAGCGCCCGCGAAATGATGCCGGTGGGGGAAATCGACTCGAATACGGTGTATCCGGTGGCGACGGCAAGTACGGCAAAGACCAGCCAGGAACCGGTGCGCAGGCGGCGGTCGATGTTCTGGTCGGTCACCAGTT
>JAPLRA010000323.1 GCA_026399445.1 Sulfuritalea sp. | reverse complement strand
GGCGCGCATCCTCAAGGCGGCGGGGCAGAAGGCGCCGGCATCGAAGCCCATCCTCGAAATCAACCCGCATCACCCGGTGGTGCTGCGCCTCAAGTACGAAGACAAGCGCTTCGATGACTGGGCCGCGGTGCTGTTCGATCAGGCGCTGCTGGCCGAAGGAGGCCAGCTCGACGATCCGGCGACTTTCGTCAAGCGCATGAACCAGTTGATGCTGGAGATGAGCGGTAGTTAAGAATCGGGTGACAATCCCATTGGACGTTCGCCCTGAGCTTGTCGAAGGGCGGATGGGGCTTCGACAGGCTCAGCCCAAACGGCTGCTTCAAGGCCTGCCGCCGATCATCGACGCACGAGCCCGGGTGCTGATCCTGGGCTCGTTTCCGTCTACGGCTTCGCTCGCCGCGCAGCAGTACTACGCCCATCCGCAAAACCAGTTCTGGCGCATCCTCGGCGAAGTCATCGGGCAGTCGCTGAAAGAGATGGACTACCCGGCGCGGCTTGTGGCGGTGCAGGCGGCCGGCATTGCCATCTGGGATATCTATGCCTCCTGCGAACGCGCTGGCAGCCTCGACACCGCGATTCGCGATGCGATTCCCAATGACCTCGCCGCATTGCGAAAGTCGGCGCCGGCGCTACGGCGCATCTGCTTCAACGGCCGTACCGCCGCGCGCCGCATCCGTGAAGTCGAGGCCATGGGATTCGAAGTCGAGGTATTGCCCTCCACCAGCCCTGCTCACGCCGGCATGTCCTTCGAGCAAAAGCTGGCGCGCTGGCGCGAGGGACTGCAGATCGCTGCCTAGCGGATCTCAGTGCTTGCCCGGCGGCGCGGGCAGCGCGAGCGTCACTGGCGTAAGGGGGCCCTCCGCGGGGATGCCATGCCGCGCGGCGAATTCGCGCACATGTTCGATGCGCCGTTCGGAAAACGGGTGGGAGCGGAATATCTCGAAGCCGCCTTCGCTTTCGGGCTGGGATTTCTTCAGGGTTTCGAACAGGTCGGCGGCACCGCCCAGATGTCCATAGACCTTTGCCACCGCGCGCAGGGCATCGTCGTCGGCAGCGGTTTCCTGGTCGCGGCTGTAGTTCATCAGCACCCCCATGCCGGTGGTGCCCATGACGCGCTCGGCCACTGTGTTGCCGAGCGCCGAACTCAAGATCGAGATCGTGAGCCCGATGGCGATGCCGCGGCCCGCTGCCGCGGCAGGGTGGCGGTGCCGGATGTGGGCGATCTCGTGGGCGATGACCGCGGCGAGTGCGTTTTCGCTGGTGACCCGGGACACCAGGCCGCGAAACACCACGATGTGGCCACCCAGCGTGGCGTAGGCGTTGACCGTCATGTCGTGGCTGTAATGCAGCGTCAGCTTCATCTCGGCGGGCAAGTCCAGCGCCGCGCCGAGACGGTCGGCCAGTTGCTGCAATCCCGCCGATTGCGCAGCAAAGCGCGGATCGACGGGCATTCGTGCCGCCATGAAGTCACGCTCCACGGCAAACGGCAGGCGCGGTGCCAGCATGCCGGCGAAATAGGCGAGGACCAGCGCCACGACGAGGCTGATCACCAGCACGCCACCGAGCAGGATCAGCATCTCGCGCACCGGCTGCTCCGTCGCCGGATCGTATTGCTCCGGCTGCGCCGGGTTTTCCAGTTTCACTTCAGCCGGTCCGTTTCGGGATCAGGGCGGTGCCGTAGGCCAGCATTTCCACGGCGGCGATGCCGCCGCGCGCACCCATGGTGACGTTGAAGCTTTCGAACTTGACGTTGAAGATCGCGTTGCCGCCCAGCTCCCGGGTTTGCTGCTTCAGACGCAGGACGGATTCGCGCCGGGCTCGGTCGAGCAGGGTTTCATAGACGCGGAGGCGACCGCCGAATATCTTGCGCAGGCCGGCGACAAACCACTTGAAGTAGTCGGAGGAAATTACCGCGCTGCCGGAGACCAGGACCGCATCCACGTCGGTCATTTCGGGCGGCGCGCGTTTTGCCGCGAACAGCAGGATGTCGGCGAATTGCTTCTCGCGCTTGATGATGCTGCGGTAGTGGCGCGACTCAGCGATCCGTCCGAAGATGTAGCCGACGGCCAGCAGCGTCAGCAGCAGGATCAGATCCATGAGCCTACTCCAGCACCACGGCGGTGCCGTAGGCCATGATCTCGGCGGCGCCCTGAGCGATCGAGGTTGTCTGGTAGCGGACGTTGAGCACGGCGTTGGCGCCGATCGACTGAGCGGCCTGCAGCAGGCGGCCGGTCGCTTCCGTGCGCGATTCCTGCAGCAGCT
>JAPLRA010000422.1 GCA_026399445.1 Sulfuritalea sp. | reverse complement strand
AGCGGGGTGCTTACGTCGGGCGCGCCCAGCAGGTCTTCCACCTGCTTTTCCGAGAGCGTTTTCGGAAAGCGCTGGATCGGCCGCGGCTTGTCGATGTTGAGAAGAGGATCGGCCTGCAGCCGGCCCTGATCCAGCAGCCAGCGGTAGCAGCGCCGCAGTGTCGCCATCAGCCGTCGCTGGCTGGTCGACTTGATGCCGCCAGGACGGGTATTCAAGTGCGCGAGATAGGCGTTGATCGCCGCCTCGCCAGCGCCGACTAAGGACTCGTGCCGCGACTCCAGCCAGCCGGCAAACAGCGCCAGATCGCTGCGGTAGCTCGCCAGCGTGTTCTTCGACAGTCCGTCAGCGAGCCACAGCGCGTCGATGAATTCGTCGATCAGCGCGGCGTCAGCCGTGTTCATGCTGCAGCAGCCACTTCTTGATGTCGAGCAGGAAGCCGCCGCGCTGCCGGGCAAAACCACCAAGGCCCTGGTTCGCGCCGACGACGCGATGACAGGGCACCACGATCGGATAGGGATTGGCGCCGCAGGCGTTGCCTACTGCGCGCGGGCCGCTGTGAATGGCGGCGGCGACTGCGCCGTAGCTTTTGGTCTGGCCGGCCGGAATTTCGGAAATCTGTTCCCAGACCTTGCGCTGGAAGTGCGTGCCGGCAGGCGCCAGCGGCAGGCCGAATTCGAAGCGCGGGTCCTTGAGCCAGGCACGCAACTGCCGCACGGCTTCCTTTGCCAGCGGCGTCTTCGGCGCGATCCCGGTGCGTGGTTCCAGGTACTCGATGGCGGTGATCTCGTCATCGTTGCAGCAGACGCCGATGGCAAAGGTCGGCGCTGACAACACGGCGGCGTATGGTGCTCTGCTCATGGCGGGCTCCGGCAGGATGTGAAAGGAGGATTGTCGACCCGACGCGATTCGCTCGCAAGCCCCCCTGCAATCAGTGCCGCAATTTCTGCATCAGCACTACGGCGACGATGAGACCGATGCCAACGCCGTCGGCCAGAGGGTGCGGATAGACCAGCGCCAGGCCGGCAACGATCAGCAGCAGGCGTTCCAGGAGATTGGTCTTCTTCAGGAACCAGCCCTGGGCGCCGCCGGCCAGCGCGGCGATGCCGATCATGGCGGTGACACTGGAGACGATGATGTCTTCCCAACTGCCCTTGAGCAGGATGCCCTGGCCGGCCGGGTCGAGCACGAACATGAAGGGCACAAGGAAGGCCGGCAGCGTGTACTTCCACGACTGCATGGTGGTCTTGTAGGGATCGCCGCCGGTGATTGCGGCGGCGGCGAAGGGCGACAGGGCGGTGGGCGGGGAGACTTCCGAGAGCACGGCGTAGTAGAAGATGAACATGTGCGCGGCATAGTCGGGCACGCCGAGCTTGATCAGCGCCGGTGCGGCGATCACAGCACAGATGATGTAGCTGGCGGTGACCGGCACTGCGAGGCCGACCACCCAGACCACCAGCGAAGTCAATATGGCTGTCATCAGCAGGCTGTTGCCGGCGTAGGCGATCACGATGTCGCTGAACTTGAGGCCCAGCCCGGTCAGGGTCACCACGCCGACGATGAGGCCGGCGGCGGCACAGGTGGCGGCGACGTTGAGCACGCCGACCGAGCCAGCTTCGAGCGCGGTGACCAGCTTCTGCGGCCGCAGCGCGCAACTGGCGTGGAAGAAGCTCACCACATAGGCCACCACGGTGGCCCAGAACACCGACAGGATCGGCGAGTAGCCGAGCAGCATGAAGACGATGATCGAGATCAGCGACAGGAAGTGGAAGCCGAATTCCTTGGTCAGTTGCCAGACCGACTGGCGGTGCTCGATCGGCACGTCGACCATGCCGAACTTGCGGGCGTCGAGTTCGACCATGATGAACAGCGACAGGTAGTAAAGCACCGTCGGGATGGTCGCCATCAGGATCACGTCGAGGTAGGAGATCTTGAGGAATTCCGCGATGCAGGCCGCCGGCCTCGTTTTTGCCGTAGCCGGCCTTGGCCAGCATCGGGTAAGCCACGGCGCCCAGGGTTACCGTGGTCGCCACGCCGGAGCCGGACGGGCCGCCGAGCAGGAAGGAAGACAGCACGACGGTGCGCCCCGCTCCGGCCGGCTTGTTGCCCATGGCGGCGAAGGAGAAGTCGATATAGAACTTGCCCGCCCCGGAATATTGCAGGAGTGTGCCGTAGATGGTGAACAGGATGATCAGCGTCGCCGAGACGTCGACCGCCGTGCCGAAGATGCCTTCGAGCGTCATGAACATGTGCCCGACCAGGCGCTCCAGGTCGTAGCCGCGGTGCGTCCATGGTGCTGGCAGATGCGGGCCGAGCAGGGCATAGGCGATGAAGCAGAGCACGACGGCCGGCATCACCCAGCCCGATGTACGCCGCGTGGCTTCGAGCACCAGCACGATCAGCGCCACGCCCAATATCAGGTCCCAGCGATTGGGTGTGGTGGCGCGGTCGGTGAAGTCGTCGCCGCCGGCGAGCAGGTAGGCGATGATGCCGACGCTGAGCAGCGCCGCCGCCCAGTCCCACCAGCGGGCGCGGTGGCGAAAGCGCTTCGCCACGGGAAACAGCAGGAAGGACAGGAAGAGCATGAAGCCGACATGGATCGGGCGCAGGGTCTGCGTCGGCACGATGCCGTAGGCGGCGTAGAGATGGAACAGCGACATGATCACGGCGATCACCGTGACAAAAATGCCCATCTTGCCCCCAAGCCGGTTCGAGGCACCTTCTTCCTCCTCGATGAATTCCTCGGCCTTTTTCAGTTGCTCGTCACTGATGACGACAGTGCTGTCCTGAGTCATTGCGGTTACTGACGTGCCGCCGCCCGTGTCGCACGGGCGGCCAGATGGAAGCGAAGCGGCGCGATTCCCTGCGCCAAAAGGCCTACTTGAACTTCAAGCCCTTTTCGGTGAAGTACTTGATCGCGCCGGGATGGAATGGCAACGGCGAGTGGGCACTGGTCTGGTAGTCGAGCAGGAAGTTTTCGGCCTCCTTGTGCGTGGCCACCAGGTCAGGCTTGTGCTCGAACAGGGTCTTGACGATCGTATAGGCGGTGGCCTCCGGCATTTTTTCATTGACCGCAAGAATGTTCCACACCGAGAAGATCTGTGCCGGCTTGTCCATGCCGGCATAGGTCTTCTGCGGAATCTGGTCACGCACGTAGAGCGGGCCGTATTTCTTGTTCAAGGCTTCTGTAGCATCCGCGACGTCGAGCAGCTTGATCCTGGTGCCGGGGGTCGCCGCCAGGTCGGTGATTGCCGCGGTTGGCAGGCCGCCGCTCCAGACGAAGGCGTCGATTTTGCGATCCTTGATGGCATTGACCGACTCGGCCACGGACAGGCGTTCGCGCTTGACGTCGTTGCTCAGGCCATAGGCCTCCAGCAGGCGCAGGGCGAGAATCTCGGTGCCGCTGCCGGGGGATCCGACGGAAATGCGCTTGCCCTTGAGGTCCTGCAGGCTGTTGATGCCGGTGCCTTCGACGGTGACGACCTGGGTGCGGTTGGGGTAGAGCACCATCAGGGTGCGCACCGGCACCTTGCCGTCCTTGAACTTGTCGACGCCGACATAGGCTTCCCAAGCGGTGTCGGCCATCGAGAAACCGACATCGGTTTTACCGACGTTGAGCAGCTTCATGTTGTCGACCGAGGCGCCGGTGACTTCGGCGGTCACCGCCCAGTTGGGCACGTACTTGGTCAGGATGCTGGCCATGCCGCCGCCGAGCGGGTAATACACGCCGCCGGTGCCGCCGGTACTGATGGATAGATTGGTCTTGCCCTGGCTCAGGGCGTGGCTCGCGACAAGCGCAGTGGCGCACAGGGCGACGGTGCGGATCAGCTTCATGTTGGTTCCTCCGGGGTATTGGGCTATTGTGGAATGAAGCTTACAACACTCCGGCCTCTCGAGTCGGATCGGGAATTCTTGGGCGCGATGTTTGTATCGCTTTGGCGCGTTCAAATAGCCGGACGGAAGTGAGCGACGCCGCAAAATTGCAGTCGACAGACTAGTGCACGGGCTCTGACAATCGGCGGTGCTTCGTGACAGAATCAACACCAGAGAAATTTATGCAGGTAAGCACATGAAACTCCCCAGACTGCAAGACCTTGCCGGCGACTTTTGGGGAGGCTTCGCCGCCATGCTGGTGGCGTTGCCTTCCGCTATCGCCTTCGGCGTCACCATCTATGCGTCCCTCGGCGGCTCTTATGCCGCGTACGGGGCGCTGGCCGGGATTCTCGGCGCGACGGCAATGGGGCTGGTCGCGTCGTCGATGGGCGGCACCAACCGGCTCATCTCGGCCCCCTGCGCGCCGGCAGCGGCGGTGATATTCGGCGGCATCGGGCTCGGCCGGCTGATCAAGTACATGCCGTATCCGGTAGTCAGCGGCTATCTCTCCGGCGTCGGCCTTTACGTCATCTCCGGGCAGGTGCCGAAATTTCTCGGCGCGCCCGCCGGTACCCACTTGGGGCATGCCCTGGCGCACCCGGCGCTGTGGGTCTGGCAGGGTATGGCGGTCGGCGCGGCGACCATACTCGCCATGCTGTTCGCGCCGCGCGTCACCCAGCGCGTACCGGCGGCGATCCTGGCGCTTTTGGCCGGTGTGTTGTGCTACTTCGGCCTGGCTTTCTTCGATGCGGCGCTGCTCGATCCGCGCAACCCGCTGGTGATCGGACCCCTGGGGGGATCTGGCGGCGGCTTTGTCGATGCCATGGCCGGGCGCTGGGCAGGCGTGGGCCATCTAGGCATGGCCGACTTCACGGTGTTGCTCATGCCGGCGCTGACCCTGGCGGTGCTGCTGTCGATCGACACGCTGAAGACTTGCGTCGTGCTCGATGCGCTGACCCGTTCGCGCCACGATTCGAACCGCGAACTGATCGGCCAGGGCCTGGGCAACATCACCTCGGCCGTCGTCGGCGGCATGCCGGGCGCCGGGACCATGGGCGCGACGCTGGTGAA
>JAPLRA010000206.1 GCA_026399445.1 Sulfuritalea sp. | reverse complement strand
CAAGGCCAGCAAGGT
Organism: Sulfuritalea sp.; assembly: GCA_026399445.1. Classification (GTDB taxonomy): domain Bacteria; phylum Pseudomonadota; class Gammaproteobacteria; order Burkholderiales; family Rhodocyclaceae; genus Sulfuritalea. The sequence goes on along the minus strand of JAPLRA010000206.1, from coordinate 2,644 downwards.
CGGCGACGGCCTGGCCAAGACCACCGGCTGGGCGCGCCGGCTATTGCTGCAGAAGCGCGGCGTGCATATGCAGGGCGGTGTCGAGTACCTGAAGATAGACGACGCCGGGCTGCACATTTCCGTCGACGGCCAGCCGCGGCTGCTCGAAGTCGATACCATCGTCATTTGCGCCGGCCAGGAACCGCGACGCGAGCTGGTCGCCGGACTCACTGCCGCCGGCATCGAGCACACGCTGATCGGTGGTGCCGATGTCGCCGTCGAACTCGATGCGAAGCGGGCGATCTGGCAGGCGACGGAGTTCGCCGTCGAATACTGAAACCGTCGCCGGTCCCCGACCGGCTTCCCCCGACAAACCCTTCCAAAACGAAAATATGAAAACTACACTCCCCGGCAATTCGCTTCAACTGCAGTCGCTGATCAAACAGAACGGCGAATTGGAGCTGTCGCTCGTCAGCGTTCGCACGCCCGAACCCGGAGCCAACCAGGTTCTGGTGCGCATGGAAGCGGCGCCCATGAACCCCTCTGACCTCGGCCTGCTGTTCGGCGCTGCGGACATCAGCACGGCAAAACAGTCCGGCGATGCACAGCGGCCGGTCGTCACCGCGCGCGTGCCGGCCGGCGCGTTGAAGGCCATGGCGGCGCGAATGGACATGCCCATGCCGGTCGGCAACGAAGGCGCGGGCCTGGTCGTGGCTGCGGGCCCGGACGCCAACGCGCAGGCGCTGATCGGCAAGCGCGTCGCGTTGCTCGGCGGCGCAATGTTTTCGCAATATCGCTGCATGGCCGCCGACCAATGCCTGCCCTTGCCCGCCGACGCGACCTCGGCCGATGGCGCCTCGTGCTTCGTCAACCCGCTCACCGCGCTGGGCATGGTCGAAACCATGCGCCGCGAAGGCCACAGCGCATTGGTGCACACCGCCGCGGCTTCCAACCTGGGGCAGATGCTGAATCGCATTTGCCTCAAAGACGGCATCGCCCTGGTCAACATCGATGCAATCGGCGGCGGCAGGCTGCCGGGGCAAATTCTCTCCTGCATGGAGATGGCAATCAATCGCTCCGCCAAGGAATACAGTCGCTACGGCTCGGCCACGCACAAGCAGGTCTATCTGTACGGCATGCTCGACACGAGCCCGACCGAAATCGTTCGCAATTTCGGCATGAGCTGGGGCATGGGCGGCTGGCTGCTGTTCCCGTTTCTGCAAAAGCTGGGGCCGTCTGGCGCGCAAGCACTGAAAGAGCGCGTGGCAGCCGAGCTCAAGACCACCTTCAAGAGCCATTATTCGAAAGAGGTGTCGATGGCCGAAGCCCTGCAACTGGACGCGATCGCGGTTTACGGCAAACGCGCAACCGGCGAAAAGTTCCTGATCAATCCCAGCCTGGATGCGGTGGCCGACTGAAATCCGGGCGCTTCAACGCTCCAACGAACGCCGCGTGTTCTGGCCTGCCTGGTCAGCGCAAGCCTTGAGCATCACGCCAGAAAGTCACTCCACTCTCCCGGCGCACGAACCGATAACGGTTCGTAGCCGGGCATCGCCAGCAGGCGCTGGCGGAAGGTATTGCCCTGCAAGCGAGAAAGAAGCTGCCTGCCCTCCGGACTGGCGGCGGTGGCGGTGCGCATGACAAAGCCGTAGCGCTCCCAGATCAGCGGGACGAAGCCGAGATCGTAGCGCGCCGCCGCCGCCTCGATGCCGAAGCCGACGTCGGCCTGTCCGCCGGCAATCGTCGCGGCGATCGCCTCGTGGGTGAATTCCTCGTGCGCATAGCCATCGATGTTCTCGGGCCGCAAGCCGTTGGCCGCCAGCAGTTGGTCGATCAGGCTGCGCGTGCCCGAGCCGCGCTGCCGGTTGACCATGCGCAGCCCGCGCTTCGAGGCATCGGCCAGGGTTTGCAGCCGGTGCGGATTGCCGCGCGCGACAATCAGGCCCTGGCAGCGGCGCATCAGCGGCAGACAGACATGCAGCGACGGCTTCAGCCAGCGCCCGAGCCAGTTCGCCAGCTGTTCCGCGGTCCAGCTTTCCGGCACATGAAAGCCGGCGACATCGCACTCGTCGCGCCCGAGGCTCGCCAACGCCTCCTCGCTGCCGCGCCAATACAAATCGAAGCTGATGCGGCGGCCATGTTCGACCCAATCGGCCAGCGCCAGATCATGGCTGGCCGCCAGCCGCAGGCGCTCGGGCACCGCCCGCACCACCGGGGCCAGCAATTCCTCGAGCCGGCGCTGCCACGGCGCATGCACCGCATCGAGCGCAACGCGCGCGGCCCCGTCGAGTTGTACCAGGGACGCACCGAAATCCGTCAGGCGGGTGCCTCGGCCGCGTTCCATGACCACAAGGGCAGCACCCAGTGCGTGCTCGCAGTCGCGCAACAGCCCCCACGCCGAACGGTAGGACATCCCGGCCTGCCTGGCCGCATTGCCCAAGGCTCCCTCTCCTTCCAGAGCGGTGAGCAGGGCCAGCAGGCGGCTGGTATCGACGTCGCCCAGCAGCGGGCCGAAATCCCACGCCCAGCGCAGGCGGGGTAAGGATGATTTCAAGCCAGACATTGTTGCAACGGATGACATATATGGTCCTTTGTTTGCATAGCTTACGCTTACCAGCTCATATGTAACACGCTGCATAGCTGACACCTTCGTTCATGCACGAGT
>JAPLRA010000059.1 GCA_026399445.1 Sulfuritalea sp. | reverse complement strand
GTCAACGAATGCTGGCTGACGGACAAGGAGCGTTTCTCCTACCAGGGCCTGAGTTCCGCCGAACGACTGACCAAGCCGATGGTGAAGCAGGGCGGCGAATGGAAAGAAGTCGATTGGACCGTTGCCCTCGCTTACCCTTCGCATGCGCTGCGCGATGCGGCCAAGACCCACGGTGGTGCAGCCATCGGTAGCCTTGTGAGTCCGCACGCGACACTGGAAGAAATGTACCTCGCGCAGAAACTGCTGCGCGGACTGGGCAGCGAGAACATAGATTTCCGTTTGCGCCAGACTGATTTTTCCGCCGACGGCAAGCGCAAAGGCGCGCCCTGGCTCGGTATGAAGATCGCCGACATCGGCCACCTCGATCGCGTGCTGGTGGTGGGTTCATTCCTGCGCAAGGATCATCCGCTGATTGCCCAGCGCCTGCGCCAGTCGGCCAAGCGCGGTGCGCAGGTAAGCGTCCTGCACAGTGCCGACGACGACCTGCTGATCAAACTTGCCGCGCGCGCCATCGCTGCGCCGTCGCAGCTGCCCGCCGTGCTGGCCCAGATCGTCAAGGCGGTCTGCGCGATCAAGGGCGTTGCGCCAGATGCAGCCCTGGCCGGCGTCACCGTATCGGCCGAGGCCCAAGCCATCGGCCAGAGCCTGGCTTCAGGCAGCAATACCGGTGTCCTGCTCGGCAATTTCGCGCAACAGCATCCGCAGGCGACGACCTTGCATGCGCTCGGTCGTCAATTGGCGTCTGCACTGGGCGGCGGCTTCGGCTTCCTCGGCGAGGCTGCAAACAGCGTTGGTGGCTATGTCGCCAAGGCACTGCCCGGAGCCGGTGGTTTGAACGCCGCCACGATGTTCAAGGACCCGCGCCAAGCCTATGTGGTGGTCGGCGCCGAAGCGGAACTCGATTGCGCCGATGGCGCCCAAGCGCTTGCTGCGCTGGGCAAGGCGGCCGTCACCGTAGTGCTGACCTCGTTCAAATCGCAAGCGATGCTCGACTATGCGGCGGTGCTGTTGCCGGTATCGCCGTTCTCGGAAACCTCCGGAACCTTCGTCAATACCGAAGGCCGCGTGCAGAGTTTCTACGCTGCCGCCAAGCCGCTGGGCGACGCCCGTCCGGCGTGGAAGGTGCTGCGTGTGCTGGGCAATCTGCTCCAGGTGGCCGGTTTCGAATACAACAGCAGTGAAGAGGTGCGCGCCGAAGTGCTGGGTGGACAGCCTGAGTTCGTTTCGGGACTCGACAACGGCATTGATGCCGGCGCGCTGAACCTGGCGGCTTCGGCCAATGGCATCGAGCGGGTCGCCGATGTGCCGATTCACTTTGCCGATCCGCTGGTACGGAGATCTCCTGCCCTGCAGATGGCGGCTGATTCGGCAACGCCGACGGCGCGCATGAATGCAGCCCTGCTGGCGAAGCTTGGTGTCGCTTCGGGCGACAAGGTAAAAGTCGGCGCTGGCGGTACGGCGAACGTGACGCTAGCCGCGCAACTTGATGCCGGCCTGCCGGATGGCGTGGTGCGTGTCGCGGCAGCGCATGCGGATACGTTGGCGCTGGGTGCGATGTCCTCTGTCCTTAGTGTGGAGAAGGCGTGATGGAAGCCACCGTCCTGCCCTTCGTCGAAAGCCTGCTCGGCCCGCTGTGGCCTACGGTCAAGCCGGTCTGGCCGCTGATCTGGACTCTGGCCAAGATCGTTCTGATCATGGTGCCGTTGTTGCTGTCGGTTGCCTACCTGACTTTCTGGGAACGCAAGGTCATTGGATGGATGCAGGTTCGCATCGGCCCCAACCGCGTCGGTCCCTGGGGTTTGCTGCAGCCGATCGCCGATGGCATGAAGCTGTTCTTCAAGGAAGTGCTGTTCCCGACAGCAG
>JAPLRA010000228.1 GCA_026399445.1 Sulfuritalea sp. | reverse complement strand
CGTCGGTCAGTGACTCGGAAAGAGGCGCTGAAGTCAGAACGCCTGAGCTGTTGAAGGTCAGGGTTCCCAAAGAAGTCGCGCCTGCCGCCGAGAGGTCAGTGAACGTCGGCACAGCGCCGGCCGGGTTCGTTAGTGTCGAATAGACTCTCCAGGTATTCGCCGCTGCCGCCTTTACGAAATACATCGAGTAGGTGTGCGGGTTGCCCAGACTGTCGTAAACGGTGACCGCGGTCGATTGGTTGTAGGACGCCGGATTGGCGTAGTTGAACACCCCCACGGCAGGTACAGCGACACGCGAATCGAGATTGACGTTGGCCTGAACCCCGAGCGCCGCCGCACTGGACCCGGTTCGCTGAGGCGCCCCCGCCAGACTCTGAGTCGGATCGAACAGGCGCAGCGGTACCGACGGGGCGCCGGTGGCGATCACGCCGTTGGCCGCCGGGACGCCCTTGAGCTGCAAACCCTGAGCGTTGACGATATAGCCGTCCTTGTTGAGCTGAAACTGTCCGTTGCGGCCGTACACCGTGCCGCCCGAGCCGTCGTCCATCTGGAAGAAGCCGCCGCCATTGATGGCGGTATCCAGAGGATTGTTGGTGGAGGAGATATTGCCCTGGCTGAATTGCTGTACGATCGCCGCGACTTTGGTACCGATACCCACAGGCGCCGCGCCCGCGCCGCTCAAGGAGGCCGCGAACACGTCGGCGAATTGTGCCGAGCCGCTCTTGAAACCTACCGTACCCGAGTTGGCAATGTTGTTGCCGATGGTGTCGAGCGACTTGGAAGAGGCGTTAAGACCACTCAAACCTTGTTGAAAGCCCATGCTGTTCTCCTTCTCAGAAAATTTGTTTGACGTCGCTCATTTTTGCCAGCCCTAGTTGCCCGAGATCGAGCGTCACGCCCTGGCTGCTTCGATTGACACTCACCACACCGGCAAGCTGCAAGATCGATGCCGCCACCTTGTCAGTACCTCTTTTCGCATCAACCGACAGACTGTAGGCACCATTCACCGCTTGTGCGCCCGAATCGGTCTTGCCGTCCCACGTGAAGTTGTTGGTTCCTGCTTCCAGGCTGCCCAGATCCAGCATCTTGATCACAAGACCGTTGGAGTCCTTGATGGTCAGCGTCACGCTATCGGCCGCCGAGCCAAGATCGACGCCACCCACCGCTCCGCTATCCGTCAGATGGAGCCCGCTGCCGGCCACCATCACCTGATGTCCAACCAGACTGGCCGCCTGCATGGCCTCGGCATCAACAGAGTTCGACACCAGCTTCTGCAGCGTGGCGTTGAGCCGCTCGATGCCATCGACGGTGCTGATCTGCGCCAGTTGCGAGGTCAGCTGCGCGTTATCCATCGGATTCAGCGGATCCTGATTCTTCAATTGAGTAGTCAGGAGTTTCAGAAACCGGTCTTGCGTGTCAGCCGTCGTGCTCGTGGTTTTCGTGCTCGCCGTGCCGTTGACCGAGTCGATCAGCGATTGGGTAGTCCCCGCGATGCCGGAAGTTGCGCCAGTTGTCATTTCATTGTCCTTTCAAGAGCCTACTGCCCGATCGCCAGCGTTTTCTGCATCAACGACTTGGCGGTGTTCATTACCTCAACATTGTTCTGGTACGACCGCGAGGCAGAGATCATGTTGACCATCTCGTCAACCACATTGACGTTCGGCATGGCGACGTAGCCCTGCTCGTTTGCTGCCGGGTTCGCCGGCTCGTACATCATTCGCAGTGGCGCCGCACTTTCGACCACCTGGGTGACGCGCACGCCGATGCCGCCACCTTCCACCGCCGTGGCCTTGAACACCACCTGCTTGGCCCGGTACGGCTGCCCATCGGCACCCACCACGCTGTCCGCGTTGGCCAGATTGCTGGCAACCGCATTGAGCCGGGCTGACTGGGCCGTAAGCGCAGATCCGGCAATTGAAAAAATGTTGGACAGGCTCATGGTCGTCTCCGCTTACTGACTCGACATCGCTGTCTGGAGGGTGGTCAGATCGCTGCGAATGAACGCCAGCATGGCTTCCATCTGCACCGCGTTCTCGGCAAATGCGGCGCGTTCGATGTCCATGTTCACCGTATTGCCGTCTACGTTCGGCTGAAACTCGGTGCGGTACTTGGCGGAAGCTCCAGCGACCGGGGTGGATTCGCTCGCCAGATGCCGCGAAGAAGTTCTGGCCAGAGTCAAGGCGCCTTCCGTACGACCGGTGAGCGCCCCTGCGAGAGCTCCTTTGAAATCGATGTCCCTGGCCTTGTAGTTCGGTGTGTCCGCGTTGGCGATATTCGAGGCGAGCAACTCCTGACGATAAGCCCGCGCATTCAGGGCCGTACGTTTTACTTGAAGGTGGGCGTCGATTCTGTCAATCACGGTAGCAGGTGAGGATCGCGAGTATTGGTATGGTGGCCAATGCATCATCCGTGCCATGGCTTGTTCTGCCCCCAACTGGCCGCAAATGCGCTTCGCCGACGCGCCGCGGGCGGCAAGCCATGGATGACTTTCGGCAAAACTTGCCGCCACTTCGCAAACAGGTACATCGGGAATTGAGGGGGTACCGGGATGCTGCTGCGTGCATGCCCACGATCGAAGCCGTGGTTGAATGTACAGCTATGCAAAAACTTCTTGGCTTCCTAACCGTCTTGCTGCTGATTGCCACTGACCAGCCTGCTCTCGCTGCCGATTCCGCCGCGATCCGGGGAGCGGTTGACGAGTTCTTGCGCGTCCAGATCAAGGGCCTGCCCGGGAAAGCGACCTACAGCATCGGGAATATCGATGCAGAACGGCTGGCGGGCGCCTGCGAGGGCTTTGACGTGTCGATGGGAAGCGGCGCACGCCCATGGGGAAAGACTCAGGTCGCCGTGCGTTGCCGCGGCGGAAGCTGGAATCTTTGGGTGCCGGTGCACGTTCGCGTCATCGCAGAATATCTGGTGGTTGCACGGCCCATCAACGCGGGTCAAAAACTCACCGACGCCGATGTTCGCGCCCAGCTTGGGGAGCTTTCCGATCTGCCGAACGGCGTACTGATGGACAAGGAGCAGGCCATCGGACGCGCCGCGATCGCGTCCCTTGCCGCCGGTCGCCCGTTGCGGGCTGACATGCTCAGGCAGCCAACCGTTGTGCAGCAGGGCCAGAGCGTCAAGATCGTCGGCACCGGCAGCGGCTTTCAAGTCACCAATGAAGGACGAGCGCTCACCAACGCGGTAGTTGGACAAGTCACCCAGGTGCGGCTAAACTCCGGTCAAATCCTTAGCGGCGTCGTCCGCGCCGATGGAACGATAGAGATAAGATTTTGATTTAATTGATAATTTCACCCAGCCGGGACGGGGATATAAAGTTATTATCAAATTTGCCGTAAAAGCTAGCAGACGCTGCATATACGACGGAAGCCCCTGCCCATGAAGATCGACAACTCTGCCAAGACCATCGGCTCCGGACAAAGCCCTGCGGGTTCCCGCGTGGCTGGGTCCAAGTCCGCGGCTACACGCGCAACGGCGGCAAGCCCCTCTGCGGGACAGCCGGCCACAGTGGTGTCCGTAGCCATGCATTCCGTGAGCGGTTCCGAACCGGCTTTCAATGCGCAGAAAGTTGCCGAGATCAGGCAGGCCATCAGCGAGGGCCGATTCCAGGTCAATTCCGAGCGGATCGCGGATGGCTTGATCAGCAGCGTTCGGGAAATGCTGGACCAGAACCGTCGCCCCGCGTGACGGCCAACACCGCACTCTGAATTTCAGCAGGTTCGCTCCTCTCTCAGTGGAATCCTTGTCGGAGTTGCTGGTCAGAGAACTCTCTGATGTGAGACGGTTTTGCGCTTTGCTCGAGGAAGAACGCAAAGTCATCACCGGAGCTCAAGCCGATCGCCTGCCCGATATTGCGATCGAAAAGTCATCACTTGCCGGGCAACTCAGTCAGCTCGAAGCCAGGCGCGATGCACTGCTGACCAGGGACGGCTTCGCAAAGGGCCGTCCCGGTATTGAAGCATGGCTGGCAAGCCGGCCTGACCCCAAAGTTGAAACGCGGCGCTGGCATGAGTTGCTGGAACTCGCCACGCAAGCCCGCGATGGAAACGAAACGAATGGCCGACTGATCAATATGCTCCTGAAACAGAATCAGGAGGCGCTGTCGGTATTGATCTCCGGTGGCGCCGAATCGATCTACGGCGCCGACGGCCAGCCGCGGAGCCTGGTTGCAGGAAAACGATCCTTCGGCACGGGTTGAACAGCCAGCCGCGGCAAGACCTTGCCGCCGGCCCTACTCGGGAATCGGAACCTCTACCGCATTGTCCGGCGCCCGCGACTCGATCGTGATTGCCACCCGACGGTTGCGCTGCCGGCCTTCGGCGGTGGCGTTGTCGGCCTGCGGCCGCTGGTCGGCATAACCCGTCGCGGTGAGGCGGCGCCCGTCCACTCCCGTCTCGATGAACAAGCGCACCACGCTCGATGCGCGCATTCCGGACAGCTCCCAGTTGGACGGAAACTGCGGCGTATTGATGGGTGTGTTGTCCGTGTGCCCTTCGACGATGACCGGAAAATCGGTCGGCACCAGAATCTGTGCAACCGCAGCCAATGCCCTTACAGCAGCCAGATCGAGGCGGGCGTCGCCCGACGCAAACAGCACGCTGGCATTGATATCGACCGTGATTCCCAACGCGCCTTCGGTGACCGTGACCTTGCCTTCCTCGACCAAGGGCGCCAAGGCCTTGTTGAGCTCCCTGGCCATTTTCCGCAGGTTTTCCCTTTTCACGACCTGCGCTGCATCGGTCTTGACGTTAGGCGGAAGGCGCTTGGTCGGAATGGCGATCGACATCGGTGAATTGATGCTGGTATTGACCGCTATCTGACCAGCGCCACCGGGAACGCTGCGGAACGCGGAGCTGATCGAATCCGACATAATCCGGTACTTGCCCTCATTGATAGATGAGAGCGCATACATCACCACAAAGAACGCGAACAACAGGGTGATGAAATCGGCATATGACACCAGCCAGCGTTCGTGGTTTTCGTGGTCATCGGCCTCGCGGCGGCGGCGGCGACGGTAGCCTGCCATCAGGCCAGGTATCCTTGCAGGCGACTTTCCACAATCCGCGGATTGTCGCCATTGGCGATCCCCACCAGACCATCGACCAGCATTTCACGCTGGATGACCAGAATCGAAATGTTCGCCATGAGTTTCTTGGCGATCGGGAGAAAAACCAGATTGGCAGCGCCGACACCATAGATTGTTGCGACGAAAGCCACCGCGATTCCACTGCCCAGTTTCGCGGGATCGGCAAGGTTTTCCATCACATGGATCAAGCCCATGACCGCGCCGATGATGCCTATGGTCGGCGAATAGCCCCCGGCAGACTCCCATATCTTCGAAGCCAGTTTCAGGTGGGCTTCATAAGCGCCGATTTCAACGTCGAGGACTTCACGCAAGCGATCGGGTTCAGCGCCATCGACCAGAAGTTGCAATCCCTTCCGCGCAAATGGATCGGAGACAGAGGGGATCTGCTCTTCAAGGGCCAGCAGACCCTCTTTGCGCGCCACCTGGCTCCAATGGCCAACGTCGCTGATCAGCTTCAGCGGGTCTATGCTGGGCGGGAAAAACACCCAAATGCTCATTCGCATTCCTGCGAGGAACACGGGCATCGGACTTTGCAGCATGACCGCCCCCAAGGTACCGCCGAACACGATCAACATCGCCGTGGGCTGAATCAATGAAGAGACGTGCCCACCTTCCAACACCTGGCCAACCAGAATTGTGGCAAGTCCGAGCGCGAGGCCGAAAAAACTGATCTTGTCCATAGTGGTCAGGTCTTGGTTGAGGGTGGCGGCTTGGCTCCGCGACGAATCTTGCTCACGGGCTTGCCTTCGCCAACCACTGCAGCCCGCAGACGGGCAATTGCCTGACTGTGCAACTGGCATACCCGCGATTCAGTCACGCCCAGCACTTCACCGATCTCCCGCAGATTCAGATCCTGCTCATAATACAGTGCCATCATCATCTTTTCGCGTTCCGGCAAGGTTTCGATGGCATTCACCAATGCCTGGCGCGTACCCGCTTCCTCAAGCAAGGCCAACGGATCAAGCCCCGGGATTGCGCCGTGGCGCTCAAGGAAATCGCTGTCCTGGCCGTCAGCCAGATCCTCCAGATACACCAGTTGGTGGCCCCGCGCCTCAAGCAGCAGTTTCTGGTAATCAGCCAGACTCAGATCCAGAGCCGCAGCCAATTCGCTTTCCGATGGCTGGCGCCCGTTTTCGTGCTCCAATTTATGGATTGCCGCCTCGACGCGCCGCATTTCACGGCGCGCGCCACGTGGCGACCAATCGTTGTTGCGCAGGCCGTCAAGCATGGCGCCACGTATGCGCTGTGCGGCATAGGTCTCGAACTGGGCGCCAAGGCCTTCCTCGTAGCGGCTCATCGCATCAAGCAAGCCGATCATCCCGTTTTGAACCAGATCGTCGACTTCGACACTCGCCGGCAGCTTCGCCATCATATGAAAGGCGATGCGCTTGACGAGGGGAACATACTTGGAAACGAGCTGCTCTTTGGCGAGCACGCCCTGTGCGGTGTACATCGATCCAGTCGATCAGGCCATCTAGACGGAATGACTATAACACCGATTCCAGATGCTTCCCCGCATGTCCCGACACGCCCCGACGCAGCGGCGGACGCACCTCGAAGGGAAGAAATCCGCCGACGTCCACATCGCTCGTACCAAGCGGCAGACGGCTTTGCAGTGCATCGGCCAAATGATCGGTCACCGGCACGCGCGAGCCACCGAGATAGTCGAGCCGAACCCCAAGATGCTCGCGAGCCGTGCGTCGCAAGTTGTCAAATATCGCCTGCGCCTCCTCCTCGGATCGTGCTCGGGTGATCACCACCTGAAAGCTTTCGCGTCCTCGTTCGCGCGCCAGCCGTTTGATCAGCGCGTAGGCATGGGTAATCGCAGAACCCTGCGCTGCTACCACGACCGCTATATGTCGGGCCGCGAGCGCCAGTGGAGAGATGTGGCCGCCTCGGCGCGATGCGCAGTCGATCATGACGAAGGAGGCGCCCTGCTGAATCTCCCGCAGGCCTGCGTTCAGGTACCCTGCGCTGACGGCATCCACATGAATCAGTTCATTGGCAAAACGCGACGCGGCAACAGCCCTTACCAGCGGTGCGGCGGGTCGCATGACTTGCTGCGCGGAACGGTCATTCTGGACCACGTCCATCAGATCGTAGCGCGATGTCATGCCAAAGGTCGCCATCACATTGTTGGGTCCGGGGTTTTCGTCGATGATCACGACACCGTGCCCGGCTTGCGCCAGCGCTGCGGCGGTCTGGACCAGCAAGGTCGTCCGCCCGCAGGCGTCCCGACCGGAAACAAACGCGATCACCTGCGGTGCCCGAGCGCCAAACAGACGCCGCAAACCGGCAGCCTGGTCCCCGGCAGCCTGATTCGAGGCCTCCCGCCGGGCCGCCCCAAGGGAGGCCTGCGCCCCCTCGGGGGGCAGCGAAGCAAAGCGAGCGTGGGGGTCGTTCATGTCAGGCAAAGGAGGCTCCAAGCGCCGAAGAACTGCGTGGCGAGATCGCGAGGGCAACTTCCTCTTCGCGCAGGCTGTGCGCCGTATCGCCAGCGCCGACTTTGAAGGCGCGGTGCAGCAAATAGTTTCGATTGGGAAGGTGCAGATCCTCGGGAACCCGCTGGCCGTTGGCAACGTAACTGAGGGTCAAACCGTGCCGCACAATGCAATCAAGCGCCGGGGCCAGCGCGGTCGCTTCATCGACCTTGGTCATGATGCAGCCGGCCAGGTCTTCGCCGGCATAGGCGCGCACCACGTCATCCAAGGTGTCGCCGCGGCTGCCGGCATTGAGCAGCAACAACCGGTTGACTTCTCCGGAGCGCATCAGCATGGCCGCTTGTTCGGCCACCATCCGGTCACGCTGACTCATGCCGACCGTGTCGATCAGCACCATGTGCTTGTCACGCAGATCGGCCAGCGTGCGGCGTAAATCTTCGCCGTCGCGTACCACGAAGACCGGCACGCCGAGAATGCGCCCATAGATTCTCAATTGTTCCTGCGCCCCGATCCTGTAGCCGTCGGTGGTCAGCAGCGCCAGGCGGTCAGCGCCATAGCGCACCACGCAGCGCGCGGCCAGCTTGGCTGTGGTAGTGGTCTTGCCCACTCCGGTCGGGCCGACAATGGCATACACGCCGCCGCGATCGATGAAATCCGATTCCGTCGGCAAGGTGCGCAAGCGGCGATTGACAGCCGCCTTCAGCCACTTGCGTCCGTCATCCAGATTCATGTCCTCAGGCATGTCCTGTACCAAACGTCGCGCAAGCTGGCCGGAAAACCCGGCTTCGATCATTTCACCAAGAAGCAAAGCACGGACCGGCGTGTCGCGCGCCATTTCACCCCAGGCAAAGCCGGCCAACTGGCGTTCAAGGAGACTCTTGATAACGCGCATCTCATCCCTCAGTTCCGTCACTGCGGGCTGTGCCTCGACAGCGGCATGCAGAGCCTGCTCTGCCGCCGAACGCTGCGAGCTCGCGACCTGAGGAGCGGACGATACATCCCTTTCGGTAGGACTCCGTGGCGGCAGGGGCCGCAGGCGCGGAGAACTCTCCTGCGCCGTGGCGGCGGCAGGAGCGGTCTCGTAAGGCGTCCAGGGACGCACCACAGGCGCCTTGCGCGCAGCCGGCGACAGGGTCACGGTGTAGTCGTCATCCCGTGCTCGTGGCTTCTGCGCCGATGATGCGGAACTGGCTGGCGCAGCCGCAGCGCGCGGAGCTGTCGCCTGCTGCGAAATCGCATCGAGGCTGTCAGGCGTCATCGCGACGATCTCCACGCCGTTATCCACCGGTTTGTTCGAAATCACCACGGCGTCGGGCCCGAGTTCATCCTTTACACGACGCAGACATTCCCGCGCAGATGCGCCGAAGAAGCGTTTTACAGTCATTTAGTTGCTCCGATGATAGTCGTCACCTTGATCGTTCTCGAATCCGGCACTTCGGCATTGGCGATCACCTTGAGCTGGGGAACCACGCGGCGCAGGAAGCGGGACAGCAGCCAGCGCACATTGCCGGGGACCAGCAGGACGGGGGGCAGCCCGAGATCTTCCTGTCGCTGGGACGCGGCTGCGGTCTCGCGCATCAGGGTGTCGGCAAGCCCCGGTTCGATCCCGGAAGCATCCTCTCCTCCACCCTGCAGGGCCTGCCCGAGTACGCGCTCAAGACCCGGTTCGAGGGCCATGACCTGCATTTCGTTGCTACCCGGATATAGCTGCTGCACGATGGCGCGACCCAAGGCAATCCGCACCAGGGAGGTCAGCACCAGGGGATCCTGATTGCGCGGCGCGTGTTCGGCCAGGGTTTCGATGATGGTCCGCATGTCGCGGATCGTGACGCTTTCTTCCAGCAGGTTCTGCAGCACGCGCTGCAGCGTAGACAGGGGCAGTTGCTTCGGTACCAGATCCTCGACGAGCTTGGGCGACTCGACCGCGATGTGATCAAGCAAGGCCTGGGTTTCCTGACGTCCAAGCAGCTCTGCGGAATGCGACAGAATGATGTGGTTCAGGTGGGTCGCCACTACCGTACTGGCGTCGACCACGGTGTAGCCGAAAACATGCGCCTGCTCCCGCAGCCCGGCCTCGATCCACACCGCCGGCAGACCGAAGGCCGGATCCTGGGTTGGCGTGCCGGCCAGTTGCCCGGAAACGCGCCCCGGATTGATCGCCAGATACATCCCCGGAAACGCTTCGCCGTTACCTATGGCCACGCCCTTCAGCGTCAGGCGATACGCATTGGGGCGAAGCTCCAGGTTGTCGCGAATGTGCACCGGAGCGGAAAGAAAGCCGATCTCCTGGGCAAACTTCTTGCGAAGGCCGCGAATGCGCTTGAGCAATTCTCCGTCCTGCCCCCGATCAACCAGAGGAATCAGTCGATAGCCGACCTCAAGGCCGAGAACGTCTACCGGGGCCACATCCGACCAGCTTGCCTCGACGCTTTCAGGCATTGCAGCAGAGGGCTGTTCGGCCGTAGCGGCCTCGGCAGCTCGCATGGTCACGGCAGACTTCTTCATCATCCGCCATGCCAGAAACCCCAACCCCGATCCGAGCATCAGAAAAACGAAATTGGGCATGCCGGGGATCAGCCCGAGTATTCCGAGAATGGACGCCGTGATGGCGAGGATCATCGGGTTGCCGAACAACTGCGCCACCAGTTGCTGGCCGATGTCCTGCCCTGTGGCGACGCGCGTGACCACCAGACCTGCCGCGGTCGAAATAATCAATGCGGGAATCTGCGCGACCAGCCCGTCACCGATAGTCAGCAGGGTGTAGGTCTTGGCTGCGTCGCCCGCCGACATGTCGTGCTGGAGCACGCCGATAATCAGGCCGCCGATGATATTGATGAACAGGATCAGTATCCCGGCAACCGCATCGCCTCGAACGAACTTCGAAGCGCCATCCATGGAGCCGTAAAAATCAGCTTCCTGAGCGACCTCGGCGCGACGCTTGCGCGCCTCATCTTCGCCGATCAGACCGGCGTTCAGATCGGCATCGATGGCCATCTGCTTGCCCGGCATGGCATCAAGAGTAAAGCGCGCGGTGACTTCGGCGATGCGGCCGGCACCTTTGGTGATCACGATGAAATTGATGAGCGTCAATATGATGAACACGACAATGCCTACTGCATAATTTCCGCCGACCAGAAAGTGGCCGAAGGCTTCGATGACCTTGCCGGCGGCGTCCGGGCCATTGTGTCCCTGCAACAGGACGATCCGCGTCGACGCCACGTTGAGCGACAGGCGCAGCAGCGTGGTGACCAGTAATACCGTCGGGAATATCGAGAAATCAAGCGGCCTCATGGTGTACATCGCTACCAGCAGCACCATGACCGAGATGGCGATGTTGAAGGTAAAGAATACGTCCAGCACAAACGGCGGCAGCGGCAGCACCATCATCGACAGGATGAGGATGATGAGCAGCGGCGCCAGCATCTGACGGATATTCAGCCGCCCCAAAAATCCCTGAAGTGTCAGCGTGTCGTTCATTCAGGAGCCCCCGGATCCATTCCTTCCGGCACGGCGATTGTGGCCGGCGCAACCGGGGGCAGCAGATTCCCCGCCGATATCGCATACTGGTTCAACTGGTACACATAGGCCATGACCTCCGCCACCGCCGTATAGAGCGGTGCCGGAATCTGCTCGCCGACATCCGTATGACGGTGCAGCGCCCGTGCCAACGGCGGCGCTTCTAGGACCGGCACCTGATTTTCGTCCGCCAGTTCACGGATCCTTTGCGCAATCAGGTTCATCCCCTTGGCGACGACAGTCGGCGCCCCCATGGTGCCGCTTTCGTACTTCAGTGCAACGGCAAAATGAGTCGGGTTGGTAACGACCACGTCAGCCTTGGGTACTGCCGACATCATGCGGCTGCGAGCCAGTTCGCGCTGCTGGCTGCGGATGCGTGCCTTGAGATACGGATCGCCCTCGCTCTCCCTGGCCTCCCGCTTCAATTCCTCGTTAGTCATCTTCAGCCGGTCATGGTATTGCCAGAGCTGAAACGGAACATCGATTGCAGCGATAAGAGCAAGACCGACGACAAGCGCTGCAAAGCTGTAGAGCAGCACCTGTGCAAATGAAATCAGAGCGGATTCGATGGGTTGGCTCAGCAAGGCGAACAGTCGATCCTGCTCATGCTTCACCACCCAATACAAGACACCGGCAACCAGCAGCGCCTTGAGCACCGCCTTGACCAGTTCGGCCACGCTTTGCCAGGAAAACATTCTCCCCAGCCCTTTGATCGGATCCATCCGGTTGAAATCGAGCTGGAATGCCTTGGGAGAAATCACCCCGCCACCGATCATGAAGGGGGTGGCAATGGCCGCCGCTATGGCGAGAAGGAAAATCGGTCCCGCAATGACAAAGGCTTCAGCGGTCAACGAGAGCGCCGAACCGGTCATCAGGGCAGTATCAAAAGCGGCTTCGCGGCTGAAACTCAAACCGTGCCGCAACAGGCTGGACGATCGCTGCGAGAGCCAGCCACCGAGAACCCAGAACGCGCTCGCGCCCGCCGCCAGCACCATGAAGGCCATCAGTTCGCGCGACTGCGGAACATTACCCTCTTCGCGTGCCTGTTCCAGGCGACGCGATGACGCCGGTTCAGTTCGTTCGAGGTCGCTTTCTTCAGCCACGGAGGTTCTCGCTCATACCGGCAATTATTGCCGCCGGCACCCGCGGAGAACCCGTGAACAGGCGCCGAAACGCCCGTTATTTATGTCTCCGACGAACGGGGAGACGGTATCCTAGTGTAGTGTTGCATTCTGTTTAGAACTTAAGCGGCTGTTGGCGCGAATGACCTTCTGCAGGATGTCGCGAGCGCTCTTGGTCCAGATGAACGGCTTGGGTTTGGTGTTGTGGTGAGCGATGTACTCATCGATGGCG
>JAPLRA010000467.1 GCA_026399445.1 Sulfuritalea sp. | reverse complement strand
TTGAACAATTGCCCGATCGCATCGCCGCATTGGAGGCCGAGCAGGGCGTCTTGCAAGACCGCTTGGGCGATCCGGCCTTCTATCAGGGGCCGGCAGAGGCCGTGCGTCAGTTGCAGGCCCGGCTGGCCGCAGTCGATGCTGAAATCGAAGCGGCCCTGATCCGCTGGGAGGCGCTGGAGGCAAAGGGTTGAAAGTTTTCGCAGGCACTTAAAACGACCTGTATTCAAGGTGTTGCTTCCGATACGCGGGATATACGCTGCCTCACTGGATTAAGCGGTCGCTATCGCGCCGCAAACAGGAGTGACGCATTTGGACGCATGGAAAAAGCGTTGGGGAGTTGGGGCGTGGGCTGCGTTCTTCGAGACCCAAGAGCTTCCCGTGATGCATCGGTCGCAAATGATGCTGCGCGCTTTCGAGGAATCCAAAGGCGAACTGCTGGCGCCCGCCGAACTTTCTGCCATCGTCCTGCAGGACCCTTTGCTGTGCCTGCGTTTGTTGCGCGAGGCGGAGCGAACCAAGACGCGCCGCCTGGTCCATGAAACCACCACGGCACTGGCCGCGATCATGCAACTCGGCCTCGATGAATTCAGGAATCTGCTGCTATCGAGTACGCAAATCGAGGAGGCCAATGTCGGTCTGCTGGAAGTCGAGGCCCGTGCGACCGTCGCGGCGCAAGTTGCGCTGCGCTGGGCATCGGGCAGAAAGGATACCAATCCCGAAGAGGTGGCCGTCGCCGCCCTGCTGGTCGACGCCGGAGAGTTGCTGCTCTGGGTCTACGAGCCGGAACTGCCGCAGGCCGCCAAGGACGAGCTGGCCTCCGGCCGGGAAAAGCGCAGTTCCCAGGCACAGGTTGCTGCCTGCGGGTTCGATTTCAAGCAGCTGACCATGCGCTGCGCCGAACTCTGGAAGCTGCCAGCCTTGGTGATGCAACTTCTGCGCGGGGTGGATTCGCCTCGCGCCAATTTGACGCGAATCTGCTCGAATGTCGCGCGCCATATCGTCGAATCGTCGGCGACGTCCAACGTGGCGTTGGCCAGCGATCTCGTCGAGGCCCATGACCTCATGCCTGGAATCAGCATCGACTGGCTGGCAGACGGGCTGGTCATGCTGCCGGAAGATCAAAAGGCCGATCTGATCGCCAACGCCAATGAACTGCGGTCACGCCAGCCAAGAGCCTGAGCAGCGGCCGGATTTTCCGGCGCCGCCAACTCTCAAGCCCGCAGGCTTTCTGCCGATATTCTTGTTGATTGCAGCCGACATCCATCCTGGGAGACTCAAGTGGTCGTCATAAATGGAAAACGTACTACCGCGATCGTGATTCGTCATCGGGGCGACAGTGTCACCCTGGTGCCGATGAAAAGCGGTCGGTTGTCAGCAAAGACGGTTGCCTTTGAAGAATTTCGCAGCGAATGGCAGGAAACCGGCTACGCGCTCTCGCAGGGCCTGACCACCTTTCTTGCGCACATCATGAAGTGGGGCGCCTCGCTGGAGGTCGTCAAGGGCCTCGACAGACTCGCGGCCCGTGATCGTTTCGTAGTAGCCAGCCTGTTCTAACGCCGGCCCACAAGGCGCAAGGCAATAGGCAATCAAGCGCACTGGCAGGGATGGTTTGACGGTGCGGCGCTGCCCAATCCGGGCAAGATCGGTGTCGGCGTCGTTCTTCTGTCACCGGCAGGGATCCGCTCCGAAAAATCCGTTCTGATCGGCGGATCCGGCTGTAACAACGAGGCCGAGTTGCATGCGCTCTGCCTGGCGCTGGAAATCGCTTTTGCGGAGGGTGCCCGGCGGCTGGTATTGAGCGGTGACAGCGATGTCGCCGTGCGCTACGTGCGTGGGCCGGAGAGCACGCAGATTGCCCGGATGGTCATCCTGGTGGCACAGGCCCGCGAAAGAATCCGGGGCTTTGAGGATGTGCAACTGCTATGGGTTCCCCGTCATCGCAATGTCGAGGCGGACCGCCTTTCGCGCCAGGCGCTGGGTCTGCCCACAGTGCCCGTCAAGGTAGCAAAGGGCAGGCGACGGTCGCGCTAATGCGTTGCTGCGGCAAGGCCGGTTTCCGCTATGATCCGCCGGCGTCATACAAAGGAGCCAGCGCTTGGGAATACTGACCAACATCGTCGCCGCCGAAGAAGATGAAATAGCCGCCATCGGCGAATCGCTGCGGCCGGTGGACGAATGGAGCGGCCTCGAACGCCGTGGCATCGACACGGCCAAAATAGCCACGCTGCATTGCCTGCTGACCGGCGACGAATTTGAAGAGGCAGTCGGCGCCTACGAGCCCGTGTATGTGGGGGACGAAGGCGCCGTGGTGCTGCGCATCGCCGATGAGGTCATGGAGCGCCTGGCCAGCCTCGACGAGGATGCACTGGAACTCGTCGCCGAAGAACTGGCGGCCACTGAAGAGTATGAATTGGAGCAGTGGGAGGCGGAGGACGTGCAGGTGCTGGTGATGGAACTGGCCGACCTCGCTCGACTGGCCGACTCGCAGGGGCAGGCGATGTTCGTCTGGATGCATCCTCTGCTCACCTGAGTGGTACCGCTGCCGAATTAATGCCACCGAACAAAACCTGGTTT
>JAPLRA010000352.1 GCA_026399445.1 Sulfuritalea sp. | reverse complement strand
CTCATGGAGCGCACCTGGGATGGCAGAATGGAGGCCGGTCTGCGTATCTATTCCGCCGGCGACTGGCGCAACGGCATGCTGCTGCTCACTGCCGCCGCTGTTGCCGGCTGGATCGCGACGCTGTTCGTCACCGAAACAGGCTGCCGCAACGTGTGGCAGGAAAAGAAAGGGGTCAAGTGAAAGGCATATTGTTGTTTGGCCATGGCGCACGCAATCCCGAATGGGCGCAGCCCTTTCATCGCATTCGCGACGCCATTCTGGCGCGGACGCCCGAGGCGCTGGTCGAGCCGGGCTTCCTCGAACTGCTGAGACCCAGCTTCGACGAGGGGGTGGATTGCCTGGTGCGCCAGGGTGCGACGGAAATCGTGGTGGTGCCGATTTTCATGGCGGCCGGCAGCCACATCAAGAAAGACCTGCCGCAGATGGCAGCCAACGCCATGGATCGCCATGCCGGACTGGTGATTGCGTTGGCGGCACCGGTGGGTGAGGCGGCGCCGGTGCTGGCGGCAATGGCGGACTACGCCATAAACGCGGAGCCTGAAAAGTAGAGGTCTATTTCAGTTTCCCAAGCTTCTCGCTTAGCTGCTGCAAGGTCTCGAAGACCTCGGCGCCGCGATCCTGCAACTCCATCATCCGTTTCATGAAGTCCTGTACCAGGTCTTCCATGTGGCGCTCCTGGCCGACAGTCAGGCCGAGATGGACGAAGGCCTTGGCCATGCTTTGCTCGAGGTCCATCAGCAACTGGGAACTGGCGGCCCGGTCCTGGCCGTGCGCCTGGCGCATGGCGCTGAGCGACTCGCGGATGCTCTGCAGCGCCTCGTCGATTCCGGCCCGATTGCGCAGATTGGCTTCTTCCGTTTCGATCGCCCGCAGGCGAGAGTCGGCGCCTTGCGCGACGAGCGACAGATGGTCGCGCAAGCGGCCGCAAAGATCCGGATCCTGCACCGGCATGTTGTTGACCATCAGGGTGATGTGCTCGCAGTTGTAGACACCTCGGTTGCGGAATTCGAAGACTCGGCCCTGGCTGCGCACGTGATTGAGCACGGAAACCTCCAGCGGCAGATTTTTTCCCGTGGCGCTCAGCGTCAAGGTGCGTGCGGCGACACGCGTCTGCGCCACGCCTTCCAGCTGATAGCTCTGCAGCAGTTCGAGCAGCCCGGCCGCGACTTCCTGCTCGGTATTCCACGAGAACAGCTTGCCGAGGAACTGCATGACGATGCCGGACTCGCCCATGTTGGTCATCATCATCATCGAGAAACTGTTGGCGGCCTTGGCCTGCTCCTCCAATGCCTTCTTGCTCAGGATGATCTGTTGCGCGACCTTGATCTTGCGCAGCACTTCCTCCGGCGCGAAGGGTTTGACGATGAAGTCCTCGCCGCCCGCGTCGTAACCCTTGAGCCGGGCATCGATGGTGTCGTGGCTGGAAACAAAGGTGACCGGGATATCGCGCAGCGATTCGTCGTCCTTGATCCGGCGACAGAAAGAGTAGCCGTCCATGCCGGGCAGGCTGACGTCCAACAGAAACATCGCGGGCTTTTCGACGTCGAGGCGCGGCAGGCAGTCCTCGGCGCTTTCGAAGGTCTCCACGGCGCAGCCGGGTTCAAGGATCTCGCGCATGATTTCGAGGATCAGCGGATCATCGTCGATGGCAAACACTTTGAATGCGTCGCTCAATTCATTCTCCTTCGGGGGTGACGTCGCTGAAGCGCCGGGCGATGTCGTTGAACTCGTCCGCCAGTTCAAGAAAAACGTCCAGCACTTCAGGATCGAAGTGGCTGCCACGTCCTTCACGGATGATCTCGACAGATGCAGCATGCGACATCGCGGGCTTGTACACCCGTTTGCTGATCAGCGCATCGTAGACGTCCGCCAGCGCCATCAGCCGGGCCGACAGCGGAATCCCGTCGCCACCGACGCCTTGCGGGTAACCCTTGCCATCCCAACGTTCGTGGTGGCCGTAGGCGATCTCCGAGGCGACGCGCAAGAACGAACCCTCCGACTGAACGCGGATTTCCGCTGAGCGGATGGCGTCGCGGCCAAGCGTGGGGTGCCGCTTCATCACCTCGAATTCTTCTGCCGTCAGCTTGCCCGGTTTCAGCAGAATGTGATCGGGGATGCCGACCTTGCCGATATCATGCAGCGGCGCCGATTTCCAGATCATTTCCCAGTCCTTTGCCGCCATCGGGCGGTCCGCATGTGAGCTTGCCGCGAGGCGCCTCGCCATGACTTCGACATAGGCGCTGGTGCGGTAAATGTGATTGCCGGTTTCGTTGTCACGCGTTTCCGCAATGGAGCCCAGCGCGAAGATGGTCAGATCCTGGCTGTGCTGCAGTTCCAGGGTTCGTGCTTCAAGATCGCGGGTGCGCTTGCTGACCAGGGTTTCCAGATGGACATTCTGGTCCTGCAGCCAGTCATGCGCCTCGCGCAGGCGCAGATGCGTTTGCACCCGTGCCAGCAGGATGGGCGGCGCTACGGGTTTGGTCACATAGTCCACCGCGCCAAGACCAAGGCCATGGGTGATATCGCCGACATCGGTATGGCTCGACAGGAACATCACCGGAATCGGCGCCGTCAGCGGGTCCTGCTTGAGTCCGGCGCAAACGGCATAGCCCTTCATGTCGGGCAACTCGATATCAAGCAGGATCAGGTCGGGCTGGGGCTGCATGCGTGCCAGTTCCAGCCCCTTTTGTCCGCGCGTGGCGATACGGGTCTGGTAATGCGGCCGCAGGCACTCGTTGAGGGCCTCCAGAACGGCCGGGTCATCGTCGATCAGCAAGATGGTCTTTGTCATGCCTATGTTTACCCTTGGTTCCTTTTGTGCGGCTCCGGGCTCTCGGGAGCGAGCAGTTTGTTGGCGGCGTCGAAATCGAAATTGCGCACATGCGCCAGCGCCTGCTGCAGGCGTGGTGCCCAGCCCGAATCAGTCAGCTCGGACAGGCAGCGTTCGATGGCTTCCGCGCTGCCACCGTCGGCACACTCTAACATGGCAATGACATGAACGATTGATTGCGGCGTGGACCCCAAGGGTCCTGTCGGAGCCTTCTCGCCTGCGGCGGCGGACTCTGCGGCAGGCGCCTGCTCTGCGCCGCCCAGTCCGGACCTGATTTCGGCACAGAGGAGTCCGATCATGGCCTGCAACTGTTCGAGCAGCTCATCGGTCGGTGTGCCTTGCATCAGGGCCGCCTCAAGGGCGGTAGCGATCGGGTGCAGGCCGGTCATCCCCAGCATGCCGACACGGCCCTTGACGGCATGGGCCGATTGGCGTGCGGCCTCATGATCGCCATCAGCGAGTGCCTGGCGAATCTTCGCAGCGTAGCCCGGCGCATCGGCGAGGAACTCCGTCAGCCAGTGCCGGTAGCGCTTTTCGTTGCCGACGAAGCGGGCCAAGCCGGCCCGCGTGTCGATGCTGCGCAGCGCTGCCAGACCTGCGACGGCAGGCATTGGCTCGGCCGCGGGCGAGCCGGCGGGCAACTGATGTTTTGCCTCCGGTATCCAGCGCGCCAGCACCTGGAAGAAATGGCTCGCCTCGAAGGGCTTGCCGATATGGTCGTTCATGCCGGCACTGCTGCTGATCTCCTTTTCGTGTTCCATGGTGTGTGCGGTCATCGCGACGATCGGCAGCGCGTCATAGCCGATCCAGGCACGAATCGCGCGGGTGGCCGTGAGGCCGTCCATAACGGGCATCTGGATATCCATCAGCACCAGGTCGAAGGCCTGCGGGCCCTCTGCCTGGAGGATGTCCAGCGCCTCCTTGCCGTTGGTTGCCACGCGTGGCGTGATGCCGACCTCCGCCAGCAGGGCTACGACGATCTCGCGATTGAGCGGCTGGTCATCCACCACCAGCACCTGCGCATTTCGGTAGTTCGCCGGCAGGATGTGAGTGCGAGTGGAGGCGGCGGCTTCCTGCAGTTCGGCAGCTAGTGTAGTGTTGCGTTCTTGATGAAACTTATATCAATTTCTCTTCTCCAATGCACAATACGTGCAGAGTGGAGAAGTAAATGCGAGTTGCCCCCGAGATCGTGCTGACCCAGGAAGAGCATTCCGAATTGACGAAGCT
>JAPLRA010000047.1:1701-8830 GCA_026399445.1 Sulfuritalea sp. | reverse complement strand
TAGGGATCGTTGGCCAGCTTGAGGTAGATCGACAGCGGCGTGTCGAGGTCGGCGAAGGTTTCGAGCGTCACCGGAATGCGGTTATAGCCCTCGGCGGCGAGCCGGTTGAAATCAGATTCAGTCATGGGGAAACTCCACTAATACAGGTACTGCAAGGACAGGTGCGCGGGCTGGTCGGCTCCGGCGCAATGGAAATCGGCGCTCGATGGCGCGGGCGTTCAGGCCCGCCAGGGCCAGGCCTCCGCCCCGAGGGCGTGTTTCCTTGTCATTTGCAGGTTGCGTTGGAGCATGGTCAGGCAATTTTCCGGGAATCGAGGAAGTCGGCGCTGGTGGCACGGCGAGCCGCTTCCACCAGCGACGTGACTATAGCATCGCAGTCGATTCCTTGCACATCCTCGCCTTCGTTGTAGCCGTAAGGCACCAGGAACACCGGGCAGCCAGCGGCGCGCGCAGCGGCCGCATCATGCCGGGAATCGCCGATGTGGAGGTTCTCGCCAGGAGCGGTGCCCAAGCGTTCGCAGGCGTGCAGCAGGGGCATCGGGTGTGGCTTCTTTTCAGGCAGGCTGTCGCCGGAAACCGCAAATTCGAACCACGAGACCAACTGCGTCGCGACCAGCAGCGGTTCGGTGAAGGCGGCCGCCTTGTTGGTGATCACGGCCAGCGGCAGGCCGGCTGCGCGGAAGGCCTGCAAGCCTTCGAGCACTCCGGGAAAGAGCGTGGAGCGGCGGCCGTTCTCGATCGCGTAGTGGCGGCGGAAGATGGCTTGAGCCTGTACCACCGCCGCCGCATCAAGGTCCGGCAGGCAGCGCTCGACGAGCTTTGGAATGCCACGGCCGATAAATCCGGCGATGGTGTCGATGGGATATTCGGGGCGCCCCATTTCGCGCAGCATGGCGTTGGCGGCCGCGGCGAGGTCGGGAACGGTGTCGAGCAGGGTGCCATCAAGGTCGATGGTGACGGAGCGGATGGTGTTCATCAATGAAACGATAGCATGCGCGTTGCACGGGCGCGCGAAGGCCGGTGGATACGTCTATAGCGAAGATTTATCGCCAATCGCAACAAGGCTTCAGCTCGCGGCAAGGACTGGCGTCCCGCAGGCCTTAACGGGCGCCGAAGTTGGGTGCCGGGGAGCTGCCGGGAAATGTCAGCGTCAGCAGCAGTGGCTGATGATCCGACGCATCGGTCTCGGCATTGATCTCGAAGCCGACAAGGTGCCCCAGGAGATCGGCCGAGATGAAAGCAAAGTCGCAACAAAACGGTTGTGGCCACTGCGCGCGATCATGGATGCCAACGGTAGCAGCATGCGGCTGCCCCGGATTCAGTGCTTGCGCCGCGTCGTGAAGCCGCGGGGTGCCGTCGGCAAAAGGCGCGAGCATCTGCGTGTATTCCATCGTGTCCGACGTGAAGTTGAAGTCGCCAACCACGATGGCTGCGTCGGGCTTGGGTATCCAGTGAAACGGCCCGCGGGAAACATCGGCTTGAGCGGGTCGCCGGGCCTGTGCGTGTGCCTGGGAATGAATTTCGCGCAGCGCTGCAACCTGCTGCAGTCGTTGGCTTTGGGAATAGTAGGCCAGATGGGTGGTGGTCACGCGCACCGGACCGCGCGGGCCTTCGATCGTGGCCTCTATCGCAATACGCTGCATGTCTGCATGCACCGGATCGGCCGCACGGGGCAACAGGTACCGATATACCTGCCCCACCGGCAATCGCGACAGCAGCAGATTGCCGAATTGGCTGCGCGTTCCACGCGTTGGTCCGCGTACATCGGGAACATCGACGGCGATCCCTTCGACAGCCTTGTAGTCTGGAAACGCCGCGGCGAGAAGGGCGAACTGGTCTTCACCGTCGCTGCCGGCCAGGGTAGTGAAGTTGCGCGCCACTTCCTGAAAACAGATCACGTCGGCATCCGTCATCTCTTTCACTGTACGGGCAATGCGTGCCGGATCGACACGGCCATCGACGCCGCGACACCACTGAACATTCCACGAAAGAAGTTTCATCGGGATCCTTTGGCACCTTGCTCAGCGGATACCGGCACGCATGAAGGACTGCACGAACTGCCGCTGAAACAGCAGGAAGGCTATCAGCAACGGCGCCGCCGTCATCAAGGTGGCGGCGGTGATGATCGACCAGTCGACACCCTGATCACCGGATGAAAATACCTGCAAACCGACTGTGAGCGGGCGCGAAGTGACCGAGTTGGTGACGATCAGCGGCCAGAGGAAGTTGTTCCAGTGATAACTCACCGACACCAGCCCGTAGGCGATATAGGTGGGCTTCGCCAGCGGCACATACACCATCCATAACACCTGCAGCGCAGTAGCTCCCTCGACCCGCGCGGCCTCGTCGAGTTCCCTCGGGATGGTCTTGAATGTCTGTCGCAGCAGGAATATGCCGAAGGCCGATGCCATGTAGGGCAGCGCGATGGCGGGGATACTGTCGACCAGGCCGAACACACTCATGGTGCGGTAGTTTTCGACGATCAGCACATCCGGCATGATCATCAGTTGTACCAGCACGAGCATGAAAGCGATGTCGCGGCCGATGAATTCGAAACGCGCGAAGGCATACGCCGCCAGGGTGCCAATGACCAGTTGCGCTGCGAGAATCAGGCTGACGAGCAGGAAGGTGTTGAGGAAATAGCGGGCAAAGGGCGCCGCCTGCCAGGCATTGGAAAAATTCTGCAGCGTCAGCGGCGCGAACAGTTCGAAACGCGTTGAGAACTCCGGCGGATGAAATGCCGTCCACACGGCATATGCCAGCGGCAGTATCCACAGCAGCCCGAGCAGCCATGCACCGCCGGCTTCCAGCAGGCGGCCCGGAATCGAGCGTTCGACGACGATGCTCACTGGTAGTGGGTCCGCCGCTCGAAAAATGCAAACTGGGCAATGGCAAGCAGCGCCAGTCCCAGCAGCAGCACCATGGTCAGTGCCGCCGCATAGGCCGAATCCCAGTACTTGAAGCCAACCTCATACACGTAATACAGCAGCAGCGAGGTGGTGTTGTCGGGACCGCCACGCGTCATCACGACCACGTGGTCGATCAGCCGGAAGGCATTGATCACGGCATTGACCAGCACGAACAGCGTCGTCGGCATCAGCAGCGGAAACGTGATGCGGCGGAAAAAATACCAACGCCCTGCGCCCTCGATCGCTCCAGCCTCATTCAGATTCGGCGGAATCTGTTGCAACGCCGCCAGATAGAAAATCATGAAGAACCCGGCTTCCTTCCACACCGCCACGGCGATCAGGCAGGCGAGCGCCGTATCGCGGCTGCCCAGCCAGTTGTGCGAAGGCCAGCCCAGGAAGCCGGTGATCTGTTCCAGCAGGCCGTACTGAGGGGTGTAGAAAAACAGCCAGATGTTCGCCACGGCGATCATCGGCAGCACCGTCGGGGTGAAATAGGCCAGGCGCAGAAAACTGCGGCCCTGAATTTTCCCGTTGACCCAGATCGCCATCAACAACGCCAGGGCGATGGACAGAGGAATGGTGCCCACCGCAAACCACAAGTTGTTGGTGAGTGCTTGCCAGAAGACCGGATCGTCGATCATCTGCCGGTAGTTCTCCAGCCCGACCCATACCGGCGGAACGCTGCCCCGGGGCGTGGAGAAAAAGCTGTGGTACAGCGTCGCGACAACCGGATAGTGCGTAAACAGAACCAGCAACACCGCGGCCGGCAGCAACAGCAGCCAACCGTGGATATGCACACTGAAACGGTTCACGCGCTACCCCGATATCGCGGGCATCGGATCCGGTGCCTAACGCTTGTACGGGCGCAGAATTCGCGCCGCCTCCGCCTGCGCGTCCTTCATTGCCTGCTCCGGTGTCTTGGCGCCGGTCAGCGCCGCCTGCAGGCCGTCGTTCAAGGCCTTCGTGACGCGCTGATTCTCGTGCGTCGAGAGTTCGGCGACCGCATACTGCAACTGGTCCCGCGCCACTGCGGCGGGCGGAAAGCCCTCGATGTACTTCTTCATCACCGGGGTGTTCCAGGCATCCGGACGGACCGCCACATAACCGGTATCTATGCCCCATTGCGCCGCGCGTTCGGGCGAAGTGATCCACTTGATGAACTTGAAGGCGGCCTGCTGCTGCTGTGGCGTGCTCTTCTTGAACAGATAGAAGTTGCCGCCGCCCGTGGGTGAGCCGCGACGCTTGCTGGCGGGCAGCATGGCGACGCCGAAATCGAACTTGGCATTAGCCTTGATGTTGCTGAGGTTGCCGGTCGTGGTGACGATCATCGCCACTTTCTTTTCGAAGAAATCCTTCGGCGTCGTGCCCCATTCGACCACACCGGGCGGATGCACCTTCTGTGCGCGCGACAGGTCAACCCAGTACTTGAGCGCCTCGATCACGGCCGGATTGTCGAAATAGGTCTCCGTTCCAGCGGCGTTCATCAACTCAACGCCATTGGGTGTGGTCAGGCCCTGGAACAGCCAGTAGGGGAAACCGGTGGAGGGAATCTGCACGCCCCACTGCGTAGTGTTGTTGGCATCGCGCTTGGTGAGCTTTTGCGCGTATTCCGCCATTTCCTTCCAGTTGGCGGGTGGCCGGTTCGGATCGAGCCCGGCTTCCTTGAACAGTTCCTTGTTCCAGTACAGGACGATGGTAGACCGCTGGAAGGGAATGCCCCAGGTCTTGCCCCCGGTCCGGCTGTTGGCCATGAAGGCGGGATAGAAGCTGTTGAGCCACGCCTGGTCTTCGGCGCTGCTGGCCAGGCCGTCGAAAGGAACGATGGCGTCGTCGTCGATCAGCGTGTACATGTCAGTCGACAGCAGCACCGAGGTCACCGGCGGCGTGCCGCTCTTGTGCGCCGTGAGTGCCTTGACCAGCGACTCCTGATAGGTGCCGGAGTAGATCGAATTGACCTTGATGCCCGGATTTTCCTTCTGGAAATCGGCGACAAAACCATCGATGAATTTGGTGATCGGTCCGCCGACGGCAACCGGGTAGTAGAACGAAATCTCGGTCGTCTGGGCCTGGGCAATGCCCGCGGCGATCAGTGCGATGGCGACGAGCGCCTTCTTGATGGGGTTCAGCATGGCTTCTCCTTTATTACGTCGGGTAAATCGGAACATCAGGCTGCGGCCCGCGCAACGGTATCGAGAGTATCGATCCGTCGACCGCTGGCCGCGTCGAAAAAGTGCTGTGAGGCGGGATTCCATTCCATATGCACGACATCGCCGGGCACGCCGTGAAACTTTCCTGGTGTGCGCACCAGCAGCAGTTCGTCCCCGACGCGGCATTTCACAATGGAATCGGCGCCCAGGTAGTCGAGGTATTCGACCGTCCCCGCCACACCCGTGGCGCCGATGACGATGTCTTCGGGACGGATGCCGAGCAGCCGGCCTTCGCCCGGGAGAGCGTCGATTACCGTCGTTGACCCGCGGATGACCGCGCCGCCCGCAGCATCCCCGGCATTTGCCAGCGCCACGACGTTCATCGGCGGCGTGCCGATGAACCGCGCGGCAAATACGCTGGCGGGCCTGTGGTAAAGCTCGGCAGGAGCAGCATCCTGTTCAATGCGACCATCGCGCATAAGAATCACCTGGTCGGCCATGCTCATCGCTTCGGTCTGGTCGTGGGTGACATACACCATGGTGATGCCGAGCTTTTGCTGCAGCGCGCGGATCTCGCTGCGCATCTCGCTGCGCAACTGGGCGTCGAGGTTGGAGAGCGGTTCATCCATCAGGCAGACCGGTGTCCGGGCGATGATGGCGCGTCCCAACGCGACGCGTTGCTGCTGGCCGCCTGAGAGTTGGCTGGGCTTGCGATCAAGCAGCGAGTCCAGGCTCAAAAGGTCTGCCACCTGAGTCAGGCGTTCTTGCCGTTCCCCGACATTGACGCCGCGCACCTTGAGACCGAACAGGATGTTCTCCGCGACGGAGAGATGAGGAAACAGCGCATAGGATTGGAATACCATCGAAACATTGCGTTTGGCGGGGGGCAGGGAGGTGACTTCCCTGTCGCCGATAAAGATGTGCCCGCCGGCTGTTGTTTCGAGTCCCGCGATCAGGCGCAGGGTGGTGGACTTGCCGCAGCCGGAAGGACCCAGCAGGACGATGAATTGGCCGGAACGGGTCTCGAAGCTGATGCGATCGACAGCGTGGCTGGCACCCCAATGCTTGCTGACAGATTCGAGGCGAACCGCTGACAATGCATCCTCCGTATCGGTGACTTATAGTTTAGACATGGATTGTGACAGAAAGATGGCCTGAAATCGTTCACCAACCGGGCGACTCAAGCAGGCCGTATCTGGCGGCACGGGAAAGATTCAGGTCGCCGCGAGTCCGAGTATCGCCCGTGCTTCCGCCGGACTCGCGACTTCGCGCCCGGCGTTGCGCGCGCAACGCGCCAGAGCTTCGATCATGGCGCCATTGCCCGCAGCGCGGCTGCCATCTGGCAGGTAGAAGCTGTCCTCCAGCCCGGTGCGCAACATGCCGCCCAGCTCGGCAACGCGCTGATGCACCGGCCAGATTTCGGCGCGGCCGATCAGGGTCGCCTGCCATAGCGAGCCCGGCTCGATCCAGCGCAGCAGCAGTGGCAGCAAGTCGACGTCGGCGGGCATGCCCGAGGCGACGCCCATGACGAAGTTGTACTCGGTGTGATCGGTCATGCCGGCCTTGCGGTACATGCCGACCGAACGCACGATGCCGACGTCGAAGCACTCGAACTCGGGACGGGTGTCGGTCTCCTTCATCACGTCGAGGAAGGCCTGCACCTTCTCCACGGGATTGTCGAAGACCATCGGCGGCCAGGCCCAGCGGCCATCGTCGCGCAGCTTCAAGTAGTTCAGCGTGCCCGCGTTGCAGGCGGCGATTTCCGGCTTGACGCGGCGGATGCAGGCAAGTGGGCCGGCGATGTCGGGGCCGATGACGCCGGTGGTGAGGTTGATGATGACGCCGGGGCAGGCGACGCGAATCGCGTCGACGATTTCCGCGGCGACGGCCGGATCCCACGAGGGCAGGTGGCCCATGCCAGGTTCCTGGCGGCGCAGATGCACGTGCATGATGCTGGCGCCGGCATCGAAGGCTTCGCGCGCCGCGGCAGCCATTTGTGCAGGGGTGACCGGCACCGGATGCTGCTTCGGATCGGTCAGCACGCCCGTCAGCGCGCAGGTGAGGACGGCCTTT
>JAPLRA010000047.1:0-1693 GCA_026399445.1 Sulfuritalea sp. | reverse complement strand
CAGGTGAGGACGGCCTTTTCGGTGGGCTGCATCATTTCTCCTCGATGCTCAGTTCAACAAGTATGGCACCGGCTGCCACCTGCTGGCCGGCCAGCACGCGGATGGCGGCGACGGTGCCGGCGGCGTTGGCGGTGACGCGCATTTCCATTTTCATCGCCTCGATCACGGCCAGCGTCTGCCCGGCGATCACCGTGTCGCCAGCGCCGACTTCGAGCCGGGCCACGGTACCGGCGACGGCGGCGCGGGCAGTGCGCGGATCGTGGGTGGTTTCGACGACCGGGAAGGGCGACGTTTCGGTGAAAACGAAGACGGCGGCTTCACGCGTCAGAGTCAGCGCGTTGCCGTCGCGATGAATGATGGTGTGGCGCGTGACGCCGTCGAGCGTGTAGCGCAGTCGGCCGTGATCTTCGGACTCGATACGGAGTTCTGTCGCCGTTACCTGCCCGCGGAGCGGAGTCCCAGGTACGCAGAGCGGAGCGGCGCCGACTTTCGTGGTTTTCCCCTCGAACTCGACGCGCAGCGTGCGGGTCTGCCCGCCGCAAGTCAGTGTCAGATCGAAGCTGGCAGCACTGATCGCGCGCCAGCCGGTGCCTCCGGCGAATACCGCCGCTGCGAGTCGCCAATCAACTTCGGTCGGGTGCGGACGTTGCAGTACCGGCTCGCCGCTCGTTGCCCACTCGTCGAGCAGCGTTGTGTGCATGGACGCGGCGCGGAAGCGCTCGTGATCGAGCAAGTCGCGCAGCAGGCGCCCGTTGGTCGGCAGGCCCAGCAGCGGGGCGTCTTCGAGTGCCGCCATGAGGCGGCGGATGGCGTCGGTCCGGTCGCGGCCGTGAGCGATTACTTTCGCCACCATCGGGTCGTAGAAGGTCGTCACCGTGCCACCTTCGGCGATGCCGGCGTCGATCCTCACGCCCGGTCGGGCGGCCGCCTCGGGCTGGAAATGCAGTACCGGGCCGGTCTGCGGTGCAAAGTTCTCATAGGGATCTTCGGCATACAGCCGTGCTTCGATGGCGTGGCCGCTGAAGCGGATTTCGTCCTGGCGCAAGGGCAGCGTTTCGCCGGCGGCAACGCGCAATTGCCACTCGACCAGGTCCTGCCCCGTGATTATTTCGGTGACCGGGTGTTCCACCTGCAGCCGCGTGTTCATTTCGAGGAAGTAGTGGCGCAAGTCCTGATCGACGATGAACTCGACGGTACCGGCGCCGCGGTAGCCCACCGCCAGCGCGGCCGCCACCGCATCGCGGCCCATCACTTCGCGCATGGCCGGGGTGACGATCGGCGAGGGCGCTTCCTCGATCACCTTTTGCCGTCGCCGCTGCGCGGTGCAGTCGCGTTCGCCCAGATGCACGGCATTGCCGTGCGCGTCGGCAAAGATCTGGATCTCGATATGCCGGCCCTGCGGAATCAGGCGTTCGAGCATCAGCGTCGCGTCGCCAAAGGCGGCCAGCGCCTCGCGGCGCGCGCCGGCGAGCGCTTCGGGAATATCGGCCGCATTCTGCGCCAGGCGCATGCCGCGGCCGCCACCCCCGGCGACGGCTTTCACCAGCAGCGGGAAGCCGAGTTTTTCGGCCTCGGCGACGAGCCGGTCGTCGCTCTGGTCTTCGCCAAGGTAGCCCGGCGCCGTTGGCACGCCGGCGGCGATCATGCGCTGCTTGGCGCCGGCCTTGTCGCCCATGGCGCTGATGGCGTCGGC
>JAPLRA010000210.1:1131-1635 GCA_026399445.1 Sulfuritalea sp. | reverse complement strand
GAGGCAGTGAGAGCGTCGGGTTATCGGCCCAAGCAGCAGCCCGGCGACCTAGAGTCCATGGCGTCCTGTCTGCTTGCCTTCGGCATTGCGGCCGGTTCGGCGAACGGGCCTGCCCAATCTGTGTGTCGTTTCATCGCGGATGCGCATGACCCGCTCGTGACTCAGGCTTTGCCAGGCGAAGTGTCCGCGACCAGCAGTTGGCGCAGGGCGCTGCGCTGAACCTTTCCCGTAGCGGTGCGCGGAAACCGCTCGAAATGGGCAATCGTGACGCGCGGGAACCGACCGGTCAGCAATCGGGACAGTGCCGAGTTGATTTTTTCGCTGTCTGCGCGGGCATTTCTTTCGACGCAGACCAGCAGGGTGTCGGCGCTGGAATGTACGGGGTCGCTCAGCAGCACGCATTCATCGACGCCATCGATACGCCTGAGCGCGTCTTCCAGCGGCCCGGGCGCGATTTTTACGCCGCCGAGGTTCAGCATCTCGTCGGCCCTGCCGAGCACCACC
>JAPLRA010000210.1:0-1036 GCA_026399445.1 Sulfuritalea sp. | reverse complement strand
CCGGTTTCGTTCGACGAATAGGTATTGACCACCCGCTCGGCGATGCGGCTTTCCAGCCAGCTGCGGATGTGTTGCGGCAGAAAGGCGCCAACTACGCGCAGTGAGTCGAGGCGTTGCGCAAGGTCGACATCGTGGAAGTTGTTGCAGAGATATTCGGCATCCCGCAGCAGCAGGGTCGATTTGCTCGCGGGATATTGTTCGATGTCGGAGAAGAAGCTGGCGACGGACGAAAGGACGATGCGGGCCCCCTTGTTCAATGCCAGAACTCCCGTGATGGTTGCCGTATTCAACTGCGTGCCGTACAGATTGATGTAGTCCCTGCGCCGGTGGCCCGGGAAATGCAGCTTCTGTCGCAGGCGGTTTCGTTCGACGATCATCCTTCGGGTGTCGACGCAGTATTTCTTGCGGCCCGTGGTTCCCGACGATCCGTCGATGAATACCGCGGTGTCGTCGCTGGTGGGATGGTCGAGCCGGCGAATGTCCGCGGCGGTGACGGGGGTTCCCGTCGCTGCCCGAATCCAGTCGCCGGTGAGGTGGACGCGGCGCCGCGGCGCCGACGCCTGCGACAGCGGGCTTTCGGCAAGGACTGCGTCGCAGTGATCCAGTATCTCGCTGTCGCCCAACTCCTTGCTCGAAAGATAGGTGGTTGTTGCGCCGATGACTTCCAGCGACCAGCAAAGTACCAGGGGGAGGTACTGATTGCGGCAGCAAACGCCGACCAGGTCGCCGTGGCCGATGCCTTCCCGTTCCAGCGCCACGACGAATTGGGCAATGTGGGTGGCCAGCGTCGAGTAGCTGTAGCTGCTCCCGTCGTGCACGACGGCCGTGGCCTCAGGAGTTCTTTGCGACCACTTGAGCGCGGCTTGGGCGCCGGTCAGGATCTCGTGGCTCATGCCGTGTGTCGCATCTCCGTCGATCCTCGCCAGGAATCCGGCAGCCGCTGACGCGCAAGCGGCCCGTCACCGCCCTGGGCGG
The DNA here is from genome assembly GCA_026399445.1 of Sulfuritalea sp. Lineage (GTDB taxonomy): Bacteria > Pseudomonadota > Gammaproteobacteria > Burkholderiales > Rhodocyclaceae > Sulfuritalea. Next base: position 61 of record JAPLRA010000210.1, on the reverse strand, counting down.
CGCCGGCGTCGGGCCGGAAGACCCTCGTCGCGGGGTGTTTCAGGGTTTCCTGCTCCACTTG
>JAPLRA010000355.1 GCA_026399445.1 Sulfuritalea sp. | reverse complement strand
TCATGGCATCGGCATGACGCCGGAACAACTCTCCCACGTCTGCGAACGCTTCTACCGCGCCGACGCCTCCGGCAAGATTCCCGGCACGGGCCTGGGCATGAGCATCGTCAAGGAGATCATCGAACTCCACGGCGGCGAACTGGAAATCACCAGCAAAGTCGGCGCCGGCACAACGATAACGATCTGGCTGCCGGCAGGGGATTTCGGCGTTCGTGCGCACGCGCCAGACGTTTCTCCGGCATCGCAAGAGGAGCAACACGCATGAAGCTAACAACTACGATACTCATCATTGACGACGACAGCGATCTGCGCAAACTCCTGCGCAAGTCGCTCGCAAGCAGCCATCGCGTGATCCATGAAGCGGACACGGCCGAGGAAGGCCTGCGCCTCGCACTCGACATCTCGCCCGATGTCCTCCTGCTCGACATCGGCCTGCCCGGGCTGGACGGCTTCTCGCTTTGCCATGCCATGGACGAGGAACCGACGCTGTGGAACATGAAAACCGTGATCATCAGCGGCCATGACGCGGCAGCGGATATCGGTCTGGCCAATCAGTTCTACATCGAGGCCTATGTGGTCAAGCCATTCTCGCCACGCAGGGTGGTCGAACTCGTCGAGCGGCTTGAACCTCGGCGGCACGAAATGCTGGTTGTTCCTGCCGAACAGCATGATTGATCCCGTTGCGCGCGCCGATCTGTCGCGAATCTCTCGCTCGACCCTGTCCCCGGGCCGCGTGCTGAGCATCGGTCTGTCCAGGAAAGCATGGCCGGCCTGGGCGATGCTGGGTGTCGGGTTGCTGGCGAGCGCTTTTGTCAGCCTTCAGGTCAAGCGGGACATTGAAAATGATGCGGTGAGGCAGTTTGCCTATGTCTGCGATCAAATCACGCTCAAAGTCCAGGAGCGCCTGGGCGCCTATGCGCTGATCCTGCGCGGCGGCGTCGGTCTCTTCAACGCATCTGTTTCGGCGGAACGTCATGAGTGGCGCGCCTACGTTGAGGCGCTGCAGGCGGCCAAAGGCGTTCCCGGTGTGCAGGGGATTGGATTCGCGCAGGTCATCCCGCCGGATCAACTGAGCACCCACATCGGACGGGTTCGTGCTGAAGGATTCCCTGAATACACCGTGCGACCGCCTGGCGAGCGCGCCCTATACACCTCCATCATCTACCTTGAACCCTTCCGCGACCGCAACCTGCGCGCCTTCGGCTTCGACATGTTCTCCGAGCCGGTCAGGCGCGCCGCCATGGAACAGGCGCGCGACAGCGGCGAAGCGGCGCTGTCGGGCAAAGTCGAACTGGTGCAGGAGACCGGCAAGGAGGTCCAGGCCGGGACCCTCATGTATGTGCCCGTCTATCGCAACGGTGCAGCGGTAAACACAGTCGACCAGAAACGGGCAGCGCTGATCGGCTGGACCTACAGCCCCTACCGCATGAATGACCTGATGGCCGGCATTCTTGCCAACTGGACGAGCCAGCAAGGAAAAGAAGTTGACCTGCACATCTACGACGGCACCCGGGCGATCCCTCAAGCGCTGCTGTTCGACAGCAAACCTGTGGTGACCTCTGTGCTGCCATCGTTGTTCTACCAGACGCGGACGATCAATTTCTACGGTCGTCAGTGGCTGCTGGAATTCGACCAACCGGTAACGGTTTCCAGCATCAGCCATGTGCCTGCGTGGTGGGTTCTGATCGGTGGCTTTGCGCTCAGCGGACTGCTGTTCGGCTTGATGCTTTCGGTGATCAACACACGCGCCGAAGCTACCCGCCTCGCTGCTGAACTCACTGCGGACCTTCAGGACCACAGCGAACAACTGAGTGCGATTTTTGACCTGAGCCCGGATGGCTTCATCACCTTCGATGCGGCTCACCGCATCAAGTATGTCAGCCCCGCGGTTGGAATCATGACCGGACTCAAGGGCGACGACATGATCGGTCTCGACGAGGCCAGTTTTTCCAAAGACCTGGCAAACCTCTGTGCGCCGGCAGCACGCTTTCCGGGAGTGGCCAGGTTGCGCGAACAACAGGAAGCCGTGGCCGCTGGAATCGCGACGGTCGGCCCAGCCACGGGGCGTCCGCCGGACACCTATGGCGCACGTCCGGCAGGCGCCGACGGGCGGCGTCAGATAATTGAATTGATGGATTGCGGCAATCGCGTGATCGAAGTCAACCTGCGCATCTCCCGGACTGAAAACACCTCGCAGATCCTCTACTTTCGCGACATCACCCTTGAAACCGAAGTGGATCGTCTGAAGAGCGAGTTCCTCTCCCATGCGGCGCATGAACTGCGCACGCCGATGGCGAGCATCTTCGGTTTCACGGAACTTCTGATCACGCAGGATTTTGAGGAGGCGGAGCGACGCGAGTTCCTCGACACCATCTTCAAGCAATCCGAACTGATGATATCGATCATCAACGAACTGCTCGACCTCGCCCGAATAGAGGCGCGGCGCGGCAAGGACTTCATCATTGAACGCGTCGATCTCGGCGACCTGCTGCACGGCATTGTCGCCGGCTTCAAGCCGCCGCAAGGCCGCCCTTCACCACAAGAGCCGCTCATCGAAGATCCGCTCTGGGTGAGCGGTGACCGCAAGAAACTGATTCAGGCCGTCAGCAACGTGATCTCCAATGCGTACAAGTATTCACCCGGCGGCGACACGGTGGGCATCGAGTTGGTGTCGCCGACCAGCGATGTCCCGCTGCTTGGCATCCGCATCGCCGACCACGGCATCGGCATGACGCAGGAGCAGCTGGCGCACGTTTGCGAACGCTTCTACCGCGCCGACGCCTCAGGCAAGATTCCCGGCACGGGGCTCGGCATGAGCATCGTCAAGGAAATCGTCGAACTGCACGGCGGGCGTATGGAACTCGCCAGCAAAGTCGGCGCAGGTACCACGGTGACGCTCTGGCTACCCGCCGCAGCCACCCAAACCGACTCAACCCAGTCCGACCGTTTGCATCCGGCAAGCGCCCATCAGGTGACGCCCTCATGACCATCACTCAACGCTTCAATTCATTGCTGTTTGGCGCATTCATCTGTCTGGTTTGCCTCGCCGGACTGTTCATCTTCGAGATGGGCCGGGTGTACGACGCGGTCAATTTCAGCAACGCCAACATCGTTCCATCCGTTCTGACACTGGACGACGCGACGCGCAATTTCGGGCGGCTGCGCGTGCGTCTGTATCGCCATTTGCTAAGCAGCGAACCGGGCAACCGGCGGGACGTCGAGAATTCGGTGGGCGAGGCAAGAGCGGAGCTGCAGAAGAATCTCAAGGACTACGCCCCCCTGCTGGCGGATGAAAAAGACAGGCGTCTGCTGGCGGCCGAAATTTCGGCACTGGCCGAATACTCGGCCCATATCGACGGCATCCTGGCGGCCTCCAACAGTAACCAGGACAAGGAGGCCCTGGCGCTGATCAATCATTCCATCCCCCTGGCGGAAAAGCTGAATGACGCGCTCGACGCCCACATGGACTACAACATGGAACTCGGCCGGCAGAGCGCCGCCACAGGCCTGTCGATAAAGAACAATGCCGTCTGGGTGTTGTCGCTGGTGGGCGGATCACTGGTCATTGCGGTATTCGGCTTTGGCTACCTGATCACGCGCAGCCTGTCGCGGGCAATGGTGCAAAGCACGGCGGTAGCCAGCCGGATTGCGAAGGGCGACCTGTCTTCGACCATCACCGTGCAGGGCGATGAAGAGACGGCCGGAATGCTCGCCTCGCTGCAGACCATGCAATACAGCTTGTCGCAGATCGTCGGCGAGATACGCGGCATGGTCGAGGCGGCAGCCGTCAAGGGTGATTTCAGCGGCAGGATAGTCCTGACCGGCAAGGAGGGTTACATCCGGGACCTGTCCGTATTGCTCAATCAGTTGTCCGCCGTCACCGAAGCCGGCCTCGCCGAC
>JAPLRA010000222.1 GCA_026399445.1 Sulfuritalea sp. | reverse complement strand
CCGCAGGACTCCTCGAAATAGAAGTAGGACAGACGCTCCAGCGCCTTGACCATGCACACCGTCTCGTCCATCACGATCACTGCGCCCGAGCCAAGCATGGAGCCGGCCTTGGCGATGGAGTCGTAGTCCATGGTGCAGTCCATGATGATGTCGGCGGGCAATACCGGAGCTGATGAGCCGCCGGGAATCACCGCCTTGAGCTTGCGCCCGCCGCGCATGCCGCCAGCCATTTCAAGCAGCTTGGCGAAGGGCGTACCCATGGGAACTTCATAGTTTCCGGGGCGATTGACGTGACCCGATACGGAGAACAGCTTGGTACCGCCGTTGTTGGGCTTGCCCAGATTAAGGTAAGCCTCGCCACCCATGCCGAGAATGAACGGAATCGCGGCAAAGGTTTCGGTGTTGTTGATCGTGGTCGGCTTGCCATACAGGCCTACATTCGCCGGGAAAGGCGGCTTGAAGCGCGGCTGGCCCTTCTTGCCTTCGATGGATTCAAGCAGGCCGGTTTCTTCGCCGCAGATGTAGGCGCCCCAACCGTGATGCGCAAAGATGTCGCAGCTGAAGTCGGAACCAAGAATGTTGTTGCCGAGATAGCCCGCAGCGCGGGCCTGGTCGAGAGCTTCTTCGAAACGCTGGTAGATCTCGAAGATCTCGCCGTGAATGTAGTTATAGCCGAGCTTGGCGCCCACCGCGTAGGCGGCAATGATCATGCCCTCGATGGTCGAATGCGGATCGAAGCGCAACAGGTCGCGATCCTTGAAGGTTCCCGGCTCGCCTTCGTCGGTGTTGCAGACAATGTATTTTTCCGGTGCCGCCTTGGGCATGAAGCTCCACTTGAGGCCGGTCGGAAAACCGGCGCCACCGCGACCGCGCAGTACGGATTTCTTGACCTCGGCAATCAGATCGTCCTGCGTCATCTTGCTGGAAATGATCCGCTTCAGCTGCGCATAACCGCCGCGTGCCTCATAGTCCTTGAAACTCCAGCCGGCGTCGCCTTTTGACCATCCGGTGGTAAGCAGGGGATTGATGGTGTCGATCAGAGCCATCTTATTTGCACTCCGCCAACAACTTGTCGATCTGTTCGGGCAACATGAAACTGCACATGCGCTTGTTGTTCACCAGCATTACCGGCGCATCGCCGCAGGCGCCCATGCACTCGCCTTCCTTCAGCGTGAACTTGCCGTCAGCCGTGGTTTCGTTGAAATCGATGCCCAGCTTTTCCTTGACGTAATCTGCCGCATGCACGCCGCCCGACAAGGCGCAGGGAAGGTTGGTGCACACCGTCACCTTGTACTTGCCGACCGGCTGCAAGTCGTACATGTTGTAGAAACTCGCCACCTCGTAGGCGGCCATCGGCGCCATGCCAAGATATTTGGCGACAGCAGCAATGGTCTCTTGCGGCAGCCAGCCTTTTTCGTCCTGAGCAATCACCAGCGCCGCCATCACCGCGGACTGCTTCTGGTCTGCCGGATATTTGGCCACTTCCCGGTCAATCTTCTTCAGGGCTTCAGAACTCAACATGTCGTATTGGTTGCTCATGGTGCGGTCTATCTGTCCACGTCGCCAAGCACCAGATCGATGGTGCCGATAACGGCCGTCGCATCGGCCAGCATATGGCCTCTGACCATCTCATCGACACCTGCGAGATGCGGGATTCCTGCGGTATGCAACCTGATCCGGTAAGGCTTGTTGGCGCCGTCCGACACTGCCCAGACGGCCATCTCGCCCTTGGGATGCTCGATTGCAGCATAGGCTTCCCCGGCCGGCACGTGCATACCCTCGGAAAACAGTTTGAAGTGGTGAATCAGTTCTTCCATGCTGCCCTTCATCTTCGCGCGCGACGGCGGGGCCACCTTGTGATCATCGGTGATAACCGGGCCGGGATTCTTGCGCAGCCAGTCGATGCACTGCTTGATGATGCGGTTGGCCTGGAGCATTTCTTCCATGCGCACCAGATAGCGGTCATAGCAGTCACCATTCACGCCGACCGGAATATCGAAGTCCATGCGGTCATAGACCTCATAGGGCTGCTTCTTGCGCAGATCCCACTCGATACCCGAGCCGCGCAGCATGGCCCCGCTGAAGCCCTTCTGCAAGGCACGCTCCGGACTGATGACGCCGATGCCGACGGTGCGCTGCTTCCATATCCGGTTGTCGGTCAGCAGGGTATGGTATTCGCTGTGATACACCGGAAAACGGTTGGTGAAGTCTTCAAGGAAATCGAGCAGGGAACCGCTGCGTGCTTCGTTCAGTTCCTTGACCGTCTGTGCGTTCTTGAACTTGTTTTCGGTGTACTTCGGCATCTGGTCGGGCAGATCACGATAGACGCCACCGGGCCGATAATACGCCCCGTGCATGCGGATACCGGTCAATGCCTCCAGCACGTCGAACAGATCTTCGCGCTCACGGAAGGTGTAGAGCACCATCGTCATGGCACCGATATCGAGCGCGTGGGTGCCGATGCTGAGCAGGTGATTCTTGATGCGCGTCATCTCGTCGATCATGACGCGTATGTACTGCGCCCGGATCGGCACGTCGACACCCAGCAAACGCTCCACCGCCAGGCAGTAGGCATGCTCGCTGGGGATCATCGACGTATAGTCGAGACGATCCAGATACGGCAGCGCCTGCAGCCAGGTCTTGGTCTCGGCCAGCTTCTCGGTACCGCGATGCAGCAGGCCGATGTGCGGATCGGCGCGCACGATAACCTCGCCGTCCAGTTCCAGCACCAGGCGCAAGACGCCATGGGCCGCCGGATGCTGCGGGCCGAAGTTGATGGTGTAATTCTTGATGTCAGCCACGGCCTTCGCCTTTCCCGTAGCCTGCTTCGCGTACGATGCGCGGCGTCACTTCCCGGGGTTCGATGGTCACCGGCTGATAGATCACGCGCTTCTGCTGCGGAAGGGATGACCGACGAAACCATAGTCGGTCAGGATCCGGCGCAGATCGACGTGACCCTCGAAATGGATGCCGAAGAGGTCGAAGGCTTCGCGCTCATACCAGTTGGCACTATTCCAGATATCCATGACTGACGCCACCACGGGAAACTCGTCGTCCGCCGCAAACACCTTGACGGTCAGACGCCAGTTATGGGTAATCGACAGCAACTGGCTGACGGCGGCGAAGCGCCTGCCCTGATAGCCGGTGAATTCGGAATAATCGATGCCGCCGAGATCCATCAGTTGCTCGAAGCGCAACGCGGGATCGTCGCGCAACTTCAGCGCCACCTCCAGATAGTTCTCGGGCGGAACCACGACAGTAACCTGACCGAGCGCCACAACCGGCTCACTAATGCGGTCACCAAAGCTTTCCTTCAGTTGCCGGCACAGACGTTCGAGTTTGGCGCTCATGGGATAGACGTGCTCGGGTCAGCGGGCGATCGTGGTGGTGCGGCGGATCTTGCTCTGCAACTGGATCAGGCCGTACAGCAACGCCTCGGCCGTGGGCGGACAGCCCGGCACATAAACGTCGACAGGCACGATGCGATCAACGCCGCGCACCACCGAATAGGAGTAGTGATAATAGCCGCCGCCATTGGCGCAGGAACCCATCGAAAGCACCCAGCGCGGCTCCGCCATCTGGTCATAGACCTTGCGCAGCGCCGGCGCCATCTTGTTGCACAGCGTACCGGCGACGATCATCACGTCGGACCGGCGCGGGCTGGGAAAAAACACGATGCCGAAGCGATCAAGGTCGTAGCGCGAGCAGCCGGCATGAATCATCTCGATGGCGCAGCAGGCCAGACCGAAGGTCATCGGCCACATCGAACCGGTGCGCGTCCAATTGATGATCTTGTCCAGCGACGTGGTGACGAAGCCTTCCTGCAGAATGCCTTCGATACTCATGCGCTAGCGTCCTTGAGCCCGTTCATTCCCAATCCAGCGCACCTTTGGCCCACGCATAAACGTAACCAACGACGAGGATGCCGATAAAGACGAACATTTCGACGAAACCGAACATTTTCACCGTGTCGGTACTGACGATTTCCTTGAAGATCACGGCCCACGGAAACAGGAAGGCGATTTCCAGATCAAACAGGATGAACAAAATGGCAATCAGGTAGTAACGCACGTCAAACTTCATGCGCGCATCTTCGAAGGGTGCAAAACCACATTCGAAGGCAGACAGTTTTTCGCTGTCGGGACGATTGGGGGCGACCAGCCAGCCAAGAAGGATGGGCGCGCAACCGAAGGCGAGGCCCACCAGAACGAAGACGAGGATCGGGAAGTAATTATCCAGCATTTGGGTGGCAAGCCACTTCGCTCGTTATTCTCGACCGGCCAACCCGCAAACTCTGCAAGACAACCGACACTCGACTACCTATTGCCGCTCTGCTATTGCCAAAATTCCTGGTGCCGACGGTGAGACTCGAACTCACACAGCTTGCGCCACTACCCCCTCAAGATAGCGTGTCTACCAATTTCACCACGTCGGCAATTCCGTTACTGCGGGAGCGGCGCGAATTATATAACAAGCCATCGACTCGTTCGTGCGCCGCAACAAAAAAATCTATTGCAGGAGTTTTCCTACAGCCTATTTCGGAATGTCCTTGGACTTCGAGTCGGACGTCGGCGTGGTCTGCGCCGGAACCGCCGGAACAGTCTGCGCAGGAGCCGAGTCCATCACGCTGCCCGATACCGTGGGCCGCGAGGTCGCGATATAGGAAAGCCCGAGGCTGGTCAGGAAGAACACGGCCGCAAGCACTGCGGTCACGCGCGACAGGAAATTGGCGGAGCCCGTGGCGCCGAACAGGCTGCCCGAAGCGCCACTGCCGAATGCCGCGCCCATGTCGGCACCCTTGCCGTGCTGAAGCAGCACGAAGCCGATGACGCTGAGACCGGCAATGATATGCACGGTCAGTATGATGGTATGCAACAGTTCCATTAGAACCCCTTGAAATTAATTTGAGGCAGCAGCGCAGATGGCCAGAAAGTCTTCCGCCACCAACGAGGCGCCGCCAATGAGTCCGCCATCAATGTCGGCTTGGCCGAAAAGTTCAGCCGCGTTGTTCGCCTTGACACTGCCGCCATACAGAATGCGCAGGCCGGAAGAAACTTCCGCGCTGTCACGCGCGAAACGAGCACGAATCAGGGCATGAACCTCCTGCGCCTGCTGCGGTGATGCGGTACGTCCGGTGCCTATCGCCCATACCGGCTCATAGGCCACGACGGCATTGGCAAATGCGGCAACACCGGAATTGGCAAGCACGGCATCAATCTGGCGCGTCACTACCTCACCGGTAATGCCAGCCTCGCGTTCGGCAAGCGATTCGCCCACGCAGAGCACCGGCGTCAGCCCGGCCTTGAGTGCCGCGCCGAACTTGGCGGCAACCACTGCGTCGGTGTCGCCGAAGAAGGAACGACGTTCAGAATGACCCGCCAAGACATAGCGGCACCCGAAATCGACCAGCATCGCCCCGCTCACTTCGCCCGTCCATGCGCCTTGCGCATGCTCCGAGACATCCTGAGCACCCCAGGCGACCTTGCTGCCATCAAGCACGGCGCGCGCTTGTGCGAGATAGGGATAGGGCACACATACGGCGACGTCGGCCGAGCCTTTGGCGCCATCGCGCACGGCATGCAGCAGCCCCAGGTTGGTGGCGAGGCTGCCATGCATTTTCCAGTTTCCGGCAACAAGTTTGGTGCGCATGATGGAACAGAGGCGTCTACACGAAGCCAAGCATTATAACGGCAGCTCCGGGTGAATGCCAGACGGCCTGACCGCCTGCAGAGTACCAACCATGTCGGCGGGCTCGGCCTGCGCCCCAATTTCAACTCCCTGCCCATCTGACTTGATACAAGTCAACAAGAAGAAGGCCAAAGGGTCGATACTGGCGACCCAAGATCAACGTATAACCTCATGGATAGGCCGAATGGACACAATATCAACTGACGTTGTAATCATAGGTGCCGGAGGCGCGGGCCTGCGTGCCGCCATCGCCCTGGCTGAAACAGATCCCGCATTGCGCATAGCGCTGATCTCCAAGGTCTACCCGATGCGCAGTCATACCTGCGCCGCCGAGGGTGGTGCCGCCGGCGTGATCAAGCCGGATGACAGCTTCGACATGCACTTCGACGATACCGTGGGCGGTGGCGATTGGCTCTCCGATCAGGACTGCGTCGAATACTTCATCCACGAAGCACCCAAGGAATTGCTGCAACTGGAACACTGGGGCTGCCCCTGGAACCGCGAAGCCGACGGCTCGGTCGCGGTGCGACCCTTCGGCGGCATGAAAAAGAAACGCACCTGGTTCGCCGCCGACAAGTCGGGCTTCCATATTCTGCACACCCTGTTCCAGAC
>JAPLRA010000488.1 GCA_026399445.1 Sulfuritalea sp. | reverse complement strand
GACAGGTTCGGCATCGGCGTTGCTTCGCCGATGATGTCCTTGTCGATGCCGGCCATGATCCTCAGCACGGTCGATTTGCCCGAGCCGTTGAGGCCGAGCAGGCCGATCTTGGCACCGGGGAAGAAGCTGAGGGAGATGTCCTTGAGGATCTGGCGCTTCGGCGGCACGATCTTGCCGACGCGGTTCATGGTAAAAACGTACTGAGCCATTTGCGGTATTGGGTGGTGAATTGGAATCCGCAAGCTTAACCGACCACGGAGAACTTTGGATGGGCATTCTTTCCGGTCTGGGCCGCTGGCTGGGCCCGCGGCCGCCGCCCGAGCCGGCGATCCGGCAGGCCATTGAGCGGGCGGTCGAGATCGTCGATCCGATTCTGAAGACCGTGTCGGGCTATGAGCGCAAGCTCGCGCCGGCGGTGAGCCACGCGCTGGGCTATTGCGAGCAGTTGGCTGCCGACATCCCCGGCCCGATCGAGATCAACGCGCGCGCCTTCAGCGCTGACCCGCTGGTGCACGCGCTGTTCGCCGCGCCGCGCGACATTGGCGACATGCTGGGCAAGAGCCGCGAATTGCGCGAGTTTCTTGCCGATCCGGCGCAGTGTGAGGGCGATGACTTCTTCGCCCTGCTGGGCATGCGGCAGCGTGAAAAAGCCGTTAATGGCATCGCGCTTGAGGGCGGCGTGCTGCGAAACGACGTGCCCCAGCGCCTGCTGTATTTTGCCGACCATACCTTGGGCGAACTCGGCTGCCGCCACGAGAACACGCGCCAGCGCTTGCAGGTGGTGGCCTTCGACGGATTGGCGCGGGGCTTTGCCGGCTGTGTGGCCGAGTTGCGCCAGGAGCGCCACGAAGCGCGCACCGCGTGGAACATGGAGCAGGCCGGTGCCGCCGCCGGTCGCGCCGAGCGCCGGCAGGTGCTGGAAGAACGTCAGCGGCAGGCCGTCGCCTCGCTGGCCCCGGCAAGTCTGCTGCAGGCGTTCGTCGACTGGCTGATGTCGCCGCAGGAGCGCCTGTACCTGAAGCCGACCGTGGTGACGGTGGACCGCATGGGGGTGATCTCGCGGCAGCCCGAAACCGGCGACAATTTCAGCACCCTGAATTTTCCCGAACTGGTCGGCCGCGATCGACGGCAGTGGATTGTGCTGGTGGCCAGGATCAGCCGACAGGATGCGCGGGATGCGCTTCTGCAACAGGAGCAGGCGAACCGTTACCTGCTCATCTGACCATCTGACGATGGGCCTAGGCGGAAATGCGGAGGTCTTCCTGGTAGGGAGCGCTCTTCATGTGAAAGGCTACCGGCCCGGTGGGCTTGGCGTGCAGGAACTGAACCACAAAGGGCGCGTCGGACGCCAGAAGTTGTTCCGACGTGCCTTCCGCTTGCACCACGCCGTCGTGAAGGAGATAGGCATAGTCGACCACCTTCAGCGATTCTGAAACGTCGTAGGTCACCACGATGGACGTTGCCCGCAGCGCGTCATTCAAACGCCGGATCAGTAGTGCGATCACATTGAGGGATATCGGGTCGAGGCCTGCAAACGGTTCGTCGTACATGGTCAGCATCGGGTCCAGGGCGATGGCTCGGGCCAATGCCACCCGTCGCGACATGCCGCCCGACAGTTCATTCGGCATCAGTCCCGTCGTGCCGCGCAAGCCGACCGAGTGCAACTTCATCAGTACCAGGTTGTGGATCAACTGTTCCGACAGGTTGGTGAGCTCGCGCATCGGAAAGGCGATGTTGTCGTATACGGAAAGGTCGCTGAACAGGCCGCCGGCCTGGAACATCAGGCCCATGTTCCGGCGCATCTCGTACAGGCCGGCCTGGTCGAGTTCATGCACGACGCGACCATCGACCTTTATGCAGCCGCGGTCCGGCTTCAGTTGCCCGCCGATCAGGCGCAGCAGGGTGCTCTTGCCCGAGCCGCCGACGCCGAGGATCGCCACCACCTTGCCGCGGGGGATCTTCATGTTGATGCCATTGAAGACCTTGTGCTCGCCATAGGAGAAGTGAAGATCCTCGATCTCGATAAGGTATTCGGATTCCTGGCTCATGCTGTCGTTACCTGCTCAATGGGAACAGTGGTGGGATTGGGTGCGCTGCCGAGGATTTTACGACGGAGACGGGGTCTGGCGTCAGACATAGCGTGCCACGAAGGCGCCCTCGCAGCCGGGCGGCAGGGCGATGCGCATGCGATGGCCGTTGCCGGGAGCGACGGTGGCCGGATCGCCGGTGCGGTTCTGCATGGATTCAATGACGATGTCAAGGTTGCCCTGCGGGCGAATGATTTCGATGCGGTCGCCGACGCTGAACCGATTCTTCACCTCGATTTCAGCCAGCCCTTCGGCGTTGTAGCCGAGCACATCGCCGACATAGAGGCTGCGGCTGGATTCGGAGCTGCCGGAGAGGTAGTTCTGGTAGTCGCGATCGGGATGCCGATCGAAGAAACCGGCGGTGTAGCCGCGATTGGCGAGACCGTCGAGCTGGCCGACCAGTTGCGCGTCGAAGGGCCGCCCGGCGACGGCGTCGTCGATGGCCTGGCGGTAACTCTGGCAGGTGCGCGCGACGTAGTAGGGCGACTTGGTGCGGCCTTCGATCTTCAGCGAATCGACGCCGATTTCCGTCAGCTTGGCGACGTATTCGATGGCGCGCAGGTCTTTCGAGTTGAGGATGTAGCTGCCGTGCTCGTCCTCCTCGATCGGCATGTATTCGCCGGGGCGTTCCTTTTCTTCGAGCAGCCAGGTGGCGCCGGGGCGGCGCAGGGTGCTTGGCTTCGCGGCGATCGGCGCGGCATCCGCTTTGGGTTCGGCGGGCGGGCGCGGCGTGGTGAGCGCGACATCGCCGGCGGCGTCTTCGCTGCCTTCATGCACCTTGTAGTCCCAGCGGCAGGAGTTGGTGCAGCTGCCCTGGTTCGGATCGCGGTGGTTGAAGTAGCCGGAAAGCAGGCAGCGTCCCGAGTAGGCGATGCACAGCGCACCGTGCACGAAGACTTCGAGTTCGGTGTCCGGGCATTCCTGGCGGATTTCGGCGACCTCGTCGAGCGACAGCTCGCGCGAAAGGATCACCCGCGAGACGCCGATGCTGCGCCAGAAGCGCACTGCGGCGTGGTTCACCGTGTTGGCCTGCACCGAGAGGTGGATCGGCATCTCGGGCCAGCGCTCGCG
>JAPLRA010000191.1 GCA_026399445.1 Sulfuritalea sp. | reverse complement strand
CACGGAAGATTCGCGCATGACTTCCCGGCGCCTTGCACGGCATTCTCTCAAAGCCAGAATCACCCTCGCCACGCTGGCGATCTTTGTGATCAGCATCTGGTCGCTGTCGCTCTACACCAGCCGGATGTTGCGCGCGGACATGCAAGATCTGCTCGGCGAACAGCAACTTTCAACCGTCTCCATGCTGGCCGCGGAAGCCAATCGAGAGATGGGCGATCGCTTAACGTGGCTGGAATCGGTGGCGGAAAAAATTACCCCGGCCATGTTGGACAATCCCTCGGTCTTGCAGGAATTCCTGGCCCAACGCCTGATCCTGCCAAGGTTGTTCGGTGGCGGCGGAATCATCTACCGTTCTGACGGCACCGCGATCGCAGACAGCCTTCCGGCAGTCGGACGGATCGGCGTCAACTACATGGACGTCGATACCGTGACGATAGCCCTGAAGGACGGCAAATCGAATATCGGAAAGCCGATCATGGGAAAGAAACTGGGGGCGCCCGTGTTCGGCATGACTGTACCGATTCGTGATGCCCAGGGCAAAGTCATTGGTGCTTTTGCGGGGGTAATCAACTTGGGAGTGTCCAATTTTCTGGACAAGATTCAGCAAGGCCGCTACGGCAAGACCGGTGGCTATCTGCTGGTAGCGCCGCGGTCGCGACTGATCATTACCGCAACCGACAAGAGTCGCATCATGGAAGCGCTCCCTGTCCAAGGCATCAATCCAGGGTTGGACCGCTTTATTGACGGCTTTGACGGTACTGATGTGTTCGTCAATCCGGTTGGCGTCGAAGTGCTGGCATCGGCAAAAAGAATTCCTGTAGCAGGTTGGTACGTGGCGAGCATCTTGCCTACGGACGAAGCCTTTGCTCCCATTCGTGCAATGCAGCACCGCATGCTGATTGCCACGACTCTTCTTACCCTGCTGGCTGGCGGCCTGACCTGGTGGATGCTGCGCCGCCAACTTGCACCGATGCTGGACACCGCCAAAATCCTGGGCAAACTGGCCGACTCAAACAAGCCTTCGCACGCCCTGCCAATCATTCGACAGGATGAAATCGGTGACCTGATTGGTGGGTTCAATCGCCTTCTGGATACCTTGACGCAACGCGATGTCACGCTGCACCAGCGCGACGAAATTCTGCGTAGTATCCTGGAAACTTCGCTGGACGGCTTCTGGCGGGTTGACGGCCAGGGCCATCTGCTTGACGTCAATCCAACTTACTCGCAGCAATCCGGGTACGCCCGGCAAGAACTGCTCGAGATGCAAGTCTCTGATCTGGAAGCGGAGGAAAGCGCCGCCGAGACTGCAATCCGCATTCGGCGGCTCATCGAGACTGGGCGTGACCAGTTTGAATCCAGGCACCGGCGCAAAGACGGATCGATCTGGGATGTCGAGGTGAGTGCCACCTATCGGGATGCTGCGGGTGGTCTGCTTTGCGTCTTTCTGCGCGACATCAGCGAGCGCAAGCGGGCAGAATTGGCGGCTGGCAAAGCGAACAGATTGCTTCAGGAGGCTATCGACGGCCTTGCCGAGGGCTTCACTATTTATGATGAAAATGATCGCCTGGTAGTCTGCAACGAAGCCTACCTGAATTTCTACAGTACCAGCCGTGACCTTATTGTCCCGGGGGCGAGCTTTGAGGAGATTGTCCGCAAGGGAGCGGAACGGGGGCAGTACAAGGAAGCCATCGGGCGCGTCGATGAATGGGTGCAGGAACGTGTCAGAAATCATCAGGAGGCCGATGGCAGGCACCTGGAGCAACTTCTGGACGATGGGCGCTGGTTGCTTATCGTGGAACACCGCACGCCCAGCGGCTATATCGTTGGAAACCGCATTGACATTACGGCCCGCAAACTCGCTGAAGTAGAACTTGATCGGCACGGGCGCGACTTGGAGCGGCTGGTGGCCGAACGAACGGCAGCTTTGTCGATTGCGAAGGAAGCTGCCGAAGCAGCCAACGTCGCCAAGAGCGTTTTCCTCGCCAACATGAGCCACGAAATCCGCACGCCGATGAACGGCATCGTCGGCATGGCCAACATCCTGCGCCGGGAAGGTGTTACCAGCAAACAGGCGAAGCGCCTGGATACCATCGACGCCTCCGCCCAGCACCTGCTGTCGGTCATCAACAACATCCTCGACATCTCCAAGATCGAAGCCGGCAAGTTCACGCTCGAGGAAGGCCCGGTCCTCGTCAGCAGTTTGATGGCCAACGTCAGTTCGATCCTGTCGGAGCGAGTCAAGACCAAGGGTATCCACCTGCTGATCGAGACCGAGCATTTGCCACACAACCTCGTTGGCGACCCGACACGATTACAACAGGCGTTGCTCAACTACGCCACCAACGCCGTCAAGTTCACTGAAAGGGGCACAGTGACGCTGCGCGCACTCAAACGGGAGGAGACCGCTGATTCAGTGAAGGTGCGATTCGAGGTCGAGGATACCGGCATCGGCGTCGAACCTGAAGCTATGGCGCGCCTTTTCAAGGCCTTCGAGCAGGCCGACAACTCGATGAACCGCAAGTACGGCGGCACCGGCCTTGGCTTGGCGATCACCCGGCGCCTAGCCGAGCTGATGGGCGGAGACGCCGGTGCTGACAGCACACCGGGGATGGGCAGCACCTTCTGGTTCACCGTGAAGCTGACGAAAGGCGGCGAGCCGGTGGTTGCAGTGACGGCACCAGCCGTCGATGCCGAAGCGGAGATTCGGCGACGCTTCGCCGGCCAGCGCATTCTGGTGGTCGATGACGAGCCGGTTAACCGGGAAATCGCCCTGATGCAGCTTGAAGCGGTCGATCTCGTCGCGGACGCGGCGGAGGATGGGACAGAGGCCGTCGCGCTGACGCAGAAAAACAGCTACGCGGCGATCTTGATGGACATGCAGATGCCGAAGCTGAACGGGCTTGAGGCGACGCGGGAGATACGGCGGCTTCCGGGGTCTCGGGACACACCGATCATCGCCATGACGGCCAACGCCTTTGCCGAGGACAAGGCGAAGTGCATGGCGGCGGGGATGAACGACTTCCTGATCAAGCCGTTTAACCCTGACGAGTTGTTTGCGGTGTTGCTGCGTTCGCTAAGTCGGAGCGAAGGTTAGGGGGCAGGTTTCCGGTTTACAGCGGCCCTTGGCGATGAAAAAGTCATGAGTCCGCAACCAGTCTCTTGGAGTCGGTCCCCATTCAAGTCTCAACCACAGGGTTCGGGGCCTGCGTACCCAGCGACCGACGTCCGCTTCAGAGCAACCTACCTACGGGGCTACCACGTATTGCAGGAGGCTGGCTCAAGAAGACGCCTGATTCGGTGCTAGTCGCGGTAGAGAATCTCAGGGCCACCACTGCCAGCAGTGCGCTCATACACGCCGCTCTCTGCTTTTTGATAGCGCGTAAAGCCTGAACTCTTGACCGCCGCCTCTGATGTCGAAAACTTTCCGCCGAGCGCGACGCAACTGATTTGTCGCTCACATGCCTGACCGCACTTCGGGCAGGTCGTCAGCTTATCGTCGGCAATTCGCTGGACTACCTCAAATTTCCCGGCGCACTGCTCACAGTGCCGGGAGGTTGGTGCGTATTCGTATAAAGGCATGGGGAAGGTGGGAGCAATCGGAATGGCTTGGATTGCGGATACTATGTTGGGAATGGCATCAGCACAAGGAAGGTCACCTCTCATGGCACGATGATGCCTGCCGCCATGGGTGTGGCACCATACTTTGAAGTGGGAAGTTCAAATTGTCCATCCTGAAACCCGGAACCCTCTGCGTGATCATCGCCGGTTGCCCCGAGAACATCGGCATGGTCGTCGAGGTGATCCAGCACATTGGCGTTTATCAGGATCGCCAGGACGCTTACCTTATCAAGACCACCTCCGGCCGTCACTTCCATCAACTATGGTCTGGCAATGATCTACTGCGCGGACAATCAGATGAATGCATCACCGACCGGCATAAGCTGCGGCCGCTGGTTGGGGGTGAGGATGATGAGCAGGATGAGGTGGTGGAACGAGAGTTGATCGTCAGTCGGTAGGGGGACTACGGTCATGGCGCCTCTACCTTTGCTAACGAAGCCACAAAGAAGCCTTTGATGAATGAGTTGGTGGAAAGCGCCATATATCTGGTCCAATTGTGCAGCGGCGAGCAGCGCCGGTGGCAGTACCTTGGGCAAGATTCACTCACGCGAATTGCTTGGCGTGACATGGAGACCGGGCGCGAATTCAATGAGGCGAGCCTCATGTACGTATGGGAAATTATTCGTAGAGAACAGTAACCGGTGGCTCGGGGATGAACTGGATGCTACTGGTACTAATACCGAGTTGGAATCTTGACGGACACCGATGCCAATAAGCCAGTCCAGACCTGCAAGGACTGCATCCACTTTTTCGTCACCTACGATCCGCAGTTTCCCTACGGCTGCCGGAGCATGGGCTTCAAGAGCAGGCGCTATCCGCACTTCGAGGTGCAGGATGCAAGCGGCGAGCCGTGTCAGGGGTGGGAAGCGAAGCGGGCATAATTCAGCCATGTGCGGCCGCTACACCCTCTACGGATCCCAGTCCCGCCACCGGGAACACTTCGGCACTGCCGAGGACTTCGATCTGGCGCCGAGGTACAACATCGCACCGAGCCAATCGGTGCCGGTAGTACGGCAATCCTCAGATGGCCTGCGGCACTTCGTGATGGCCCGCTGGGGCCTCATGCCGTCCTGGGTGAACGACCCGGCTGAACTCAGCCATCCAATAAACGCCAAGGCAGAGACGGCAGCGATCAAGCCAATGTTCCGCCATGCCTACCGCAAGAGCCGCGTCCTAGTGCCTGCCGACGGGTTCTATGAGTGGAAGGTCATCGAAGGCAAGAAGCAACCCTACCTGATCAGGATGCGCGACGAATCGCCCTTCGGTATGGCTGGTCTGCTGGAACACTGGCAGGGACCGGAGAGTGAGGTTCTCACGTTCGCTGTTCTGACCACCGAGCCGAATACGCTGATGGCTGACATCCACAACCGGATGCCCGTCATCGTGAAGCCCGAGGATTATGGTCGCTGGCTTGATCCTGGCCTGAGCGATGTCGCCGAGTTGCAGAAGCTGGTGGGTCCGTACCCTGAACGGTTCATGGAGGCGTATCCAGTGAACCGGCGGGTGAATAGTCCTGCCAATGACGGCCCAGAACTGATTGAGCCACGTGATGCCACTATTTGAACTCGTCTGCCTGATTGTTTCGGCTTTGCTGGCTTGGCTCTGGTTCGACAGCTTCAAGGCGCGTGACATTGGAATCCGTGCAGCGAAGGCAATCTGCTTGGCTGAGGAGCTGCAATTACTTGACCACACTGTTTCAATCGCAAGCCTGAAGCCTGTTCGAAATGAGGATGGGCAAGTGGTGTTGGGGCGGGTGTACGACTTCGAGTACAGCGACACGGGAGACAATCGCCGCAGCGGAACTGTTGTGATGCTTGGGCAGAAGGTTATTACTGTGAGGTTAGGATCGGATGCAGCAACGCTGCATTGATGGGCGGTGATCCAGGTCGGGGAGTACGACCTCATCGGTGGGTACTTTGACGCGGTGGGCGATGCGCCGGAGATGCAGTTCGCGGGTGGGGATTGAGTGGTCGGCTTGGGCGTGTGAGTCAGCAGAACGCCAACGCTAGCATCGCGGGGTCATCCAGTATAGTCAGCATGAAGTACGCGGTGAGTCGGTAGACCAAAGGCTCCGCTGATTCGCGCAGTTCAATCAGGCGGTCGGAAATGGTGTTGCTCAAAACTGGCCCTAGCGCCCCGCTAACAAATGTTCGGCCATTAGTCTGGATTTGACCCGCGCCTGATTCTCCGAAGAGTTGATGGCAGAAACGGTCTTGCCGAAGGCGTCGCGCTGTGCGCTGCTCTTCTTCGTCGCTTGAATCGATTGGATGCAGCGCCACTTCTTCCCCGTCTTGCTTGCGATCTGACGCATTTCCTCTCGGGGATGATGCCGGCCGCAGTGGTAGCAGTAAATGGTTTCGGGGGAGGACATAGGGGTGTGGGTTGATGCGAAGGTCCTGAAAAAGTTATTCGGTTACTGTCGAGAGCTTAATTCAAGTAGTCAGCCTGTTATGACGAGTAGTTGTGATCTAACCAGTGATTCCTGTCGTCGTTGAGGGGGAGCAACAGTCTTCGTAATGGTCACAAAGTGGTCGCACAGCGCAATAACAGAAACAAAAAAACCGCCGACTGGCGGTCTGATTGTCCACGAAAGCCATGTGCTGCAAGGGTTTCGTGGTGGGCGGTACTGGGATCGAACCAGTGGCTTCCACCGTGTGAAGGTGGCACTCTACCGCTGAGTTAACCGCCCAGGAAAGAGGCGCGCATTTAACCACAAAGCGCTGCCAACGGTCAATCGGCGCCTTGGCCTGGCGTAGAATTCGCCTTTTCCCCCTGCGTTGAATTCACATGACGGTTCGCACCCGCTTCGCCCCCAGCCCGACCGGTTTCCTGCATATCGGTGGCGCCCGCACGGCGCTGTTTTCCTGGGCCTATGCACGCCGGCACGGCGGCACCTTTATCCTGCGCATCGAGGACACGGATGTGGCGCGCTCGACGCCGGAGGCGGTGCAGGCAATCATCGACGGCATGCAGTGGCTGGGGCTGGCGCACGACGAAGGTCCGTTCTACCAGATGCAGCGCATGGAGCGGTACAAGGAGGTGATAGGCGAAATGCTGGCCGCGGGCACGGCCTACCACTGCTACATGTCGATAGAGGAACTCGACGCCCTGCGTGCCGAGCAGGAAGCCAGGAAGGAAAAGCCCCGCTACGACGGACGCTGGCGGCCCGAGTCGGGCAAGACTCTGCCTTCGCCACCGAACGGCGTGCCGCCCGTGGTGCGTTTCCGCAATCCGCAAAATGGCGTGGTGGCGTGGGAGGATCAGGTCAAGGGCCGCATCGAATTCGCCAACAGCGAACTCGACGATTTCATCATCGCCCGCGCCGACGGCACGCCGACCTACAATTTTTGCGTCGTGGTCGATGATCGCGATATGGACATCACCCACGTGAT
>JAPLRA010000288.1:1228-1837 GCA_026399445.1 Sulfuritalea sp. | reverse complement strand
CCACATGGTCAGGGGATTCACGAAGGCATGGAGCAGCACCAGACCAAGGCTGCCGATCACGGCTGAGACGAAGAAGGTCTCCGTTACGTCCACCTCGCCGCGCGGCAGCGGGCGTCCTCTGGTGCGCGCCATGATGGCGTCGATCTTGCGCTCGATCAGGCAATTCACCGCCGCAGCGGCGCCCGCCACTAAGGCGATCCCGACGGTCGCCGCAAGCAAGGTTTGCATCGGTACCGTACCCGGTGTGGCCAGCATCATGCCGATCACAGCGCAAAATACTATCAGGGATACAACGCGCGGCTTTGTCAAGCGGATGTAACGCTGCAGTCTTTCGCCCGTATTCGGTCGGATCAGGATAATTTCAGCCATGGCAACATCCTTAGCTTTGGAAATCGATGGTGTCAGTCTGAAGCGGCACGAGCGTGCCAGCAATCGGGAATAACCATGTCCACTGTAGGTAGACATCCTAATTGCCGCCCTATGGCCAATGGTCTATCTTTTCGGCAACGCGGCGGAGAGGTCATCCGCCACGACGCCGAGCGCAGCGATCCGGGCAGCACGGCGCCCAAACAACGGATCTGGAGGAGGCACACACATGCTGGACTTTCT
>JAPLRA010000288.1:0-1162 GCA_026399445.1 Sulfuritalea sp. | reverse complement strand
TCTGGAGGAGGCACACACATGCTGGACTTTCTATTTTCAGGCTGGGGCGCGTTCTGGGTGACGATGGCCATGCTGCTGCCGTTCGCCGGGATGTTCTGGTATGTGATTCACCGCAAGTCGGTGGTCGATCCCGGGCCCAGCGGCACGCCGCCCGCGGCCATGTCTCGCCTCGAGGGCTATTGGCTCACGGCGGTTTTCGTCTTTTTCGTCACGATCAATCTCGCCAGCCTCAAATTCATGCCCATCATGGCCACGGCGCACGCCGCGACCGGCGGCGTGCCAGTGCAAGAGGTCGAGCTCACCGCCACTTCGTGGAAGTACGAGATGTCCACCCGCGAGGTCGAAGCCGGCAAGCCGGTGCGCTTTTCCGGCCGAGCCAAGGACACACAGCACGGTTTCGCCGTGTATCACCCCGACGGCCGCATGCTGTTCACCATGCTCATGATGCCGGGCGTGTCGAAAGCCACCAGCGTCGTGCGCACCTTTACCGAACCGGGCACCTACAAGATCCGCTGCCTCGAATACTGCGGCATCGCCCACCATGGCATGCAGGACGAACTGATCGTCGTCAAGAGCAAAGTCGCCACCTGAACCGAGGAGAATCCAAGATGACAATCGCCACCGCAATAGTCCAAGGCACCCCGGTCTTTGGCCGGATGTTCAGCGTAGACAAGAGTACCGGCCTGGAGGAAATCAATGCCTGGCCGGCCCTGATGATCATGGCCTCCTTCATCTGGCTGGCGGTCGCCGGCCTGCTCGGCCTGGTGATGCCAGCCACGCAGATATTCAACCTCGATACCGGCCACTTCTACACCACGCTGACGCTGCATGGCGCGGCGCTGGCCTTTCCCTTCTCCTTCCAGCTCATGATCGGGGTCGGCCTGCACCGTTCGGGCGGCTGCGTCGGCAAGGCGATCACCGGCTGGCTGCCGGCCATGACCTTCATCACCATGAACCTCGGTGCCGCAATCCTGACGGTGGCGGTGCTGATGGGATTCAAGGTCAGCTTCGTTGTAATGTTCCCACTGCCGCTGGTCGGCGCCCAGATGGGCATCTGGAGCATGAACACGGTGATCGTCGGCTTCACCGGCATCTACCTGGTGCTCGCCTGCATGATCCTGTTTTATCCGCTGCTGGTGCTGAAAATGCTGTTCCACGGCAA
>JAPLRA010000358.1 GCA_026399445.1 Sulfuritalea sp. | reverse complement strand
GGCGCCGATCCTGTCCCGGCTTGATCGTCCGCGCCTCACCTTTGTCGCCCACGGCGTACTGCACTATGTACCGCTGGCGGCGCTGCATTCCGGCAGCGAGTACCTGATCGACACATTCACCGTGCGCCTGCTGCCCAGTGCCAGCGTGATGAAGTACCTGCGCACCGGCGAGGCGACTTATCCGGCCGGCGCATTGACCCTGGGCAATCCGGACCTCGGCGACCCGCGCCTCGATCTCGAGTTCGCCCAGCAGGAAGCTGTCGCCATCGCAAAGATGGTGCCGCAGTCGCGTGCATTCCTGCGCAAGGACGCCAACGAGGCCGCGCTGCGCAAGTACGGCCAGGGCTTCCGCTACCTGCATTTCGCCACCCACGGCGAGTTCAAGGCCGACAACCCGCTCGCCTCGGCGCTATTTCTTTCCAAGGACGGTCAGGACGACGGCCTGCTCACCGTCAGCAAGCTGTATTCGATGCGCTTCGATACCGACCTCGTCACCTTGTCGGCCTGTGAGACCGGATTGGGCAAGATCGCCAACGGCGACGACGTTGTCGGACTGACGCGCGGCTTCCTTTATGCCGGCGCCGCCACCATTGTCGCCAGCCTGTGGAAGGTCGACGACCAGGCCACTTCCGACCTGATGCGCGCGTTCTACACCAACCTGAGCCGGACCGGCAAGCTCGACGCCCTGCGCCAGGCCCAACTCGAACTCAAGAGCAAGCGTCCGCAACCGTTTTACTGGGCGCCGTTCCAGTTGCTGGGAAATCCGGACGGCGGCCAGTACGTGGCGGCAAAGGCGCCGGAACCGCTACCCGTGGCCGTCCAGCCCGCTCCAGCCGCCAAGGGCAAAGCCTCACCCGCCCGCAAGACCAAAGACAAATAGGCTTCCGCACTTGGGAGACCAAGGCGTCCCGGTTATTCCGCAATGCAGCATACGCACTCGAAAGCTTCGCCGGCGTCATCCAGCCTCGGATTTGCATCGACAGCAGGCGCGTGATCGACATGACACGCGAGAGCAGCGACGAACGTGTCAAAAAGTCGTTTACAGCCCTTGGTACAATCAGTATGATTATTCGTGTATTACAGAACTATGTTCCACTACGCAGAACTATAAGATACAGCCGTCCGCTTTTTGTCCGGACCGGACTACAAACAGGAGAAGACACTCATGAAGAAGACGTTTGTCCAAAGCATCGCTTTTGCAGCGAGCACACTACTGATCGGCGGCAGCGCCTTCGCCCAGGTAAAGATCGCCTACATCGACCCGCTCTCCGGTCCCTTTGCCAATGTCGGCGATGCCGGCCTCAAGGGCTTCAAGGAAGCCGCTGAAATCCTGGTCAACCAGAAGGGCGGCATCATGGGCCAGAAGCTCGAGTACGTCGGTTTCGACAACAAGGGCAGTCCGCAGGAAACCCAGTTGCAACTCAAGGCAGCAATCGACCAGGGCTTCCGTTTCGTCACGCTGGGCAACGGTTCCGGTGCCGCCCATTCGCTGATCGACGCAGTCAACAAGTGGAATGCGCGCAATCCGGACAAGACCGTACTCTTCTTCAACTACGCGGCGGTCGATCCGACGCTGACCGGCGAAAAGTGCAGCTTCTGGCATTTCCGTTTTGACGCCAACACCGAAATGAAGATGGAGGCCATCACCAGCTTCATGGAGAAGGACAAGAAGATCAAGAAGGTCTTCATCATCGGTCAGGACTACGCCCATGGCCATCAGGTGGCCAAGGCAGCAAAAGAGATGCTGGCCAAGAAGCGCAAGGACATCAAGATTGTCGGCGAGGATCTGCACCCGATCGGCCGTGTCAAGGACTTCGCTCCCTACATCGCCAAGATCAAGGCTTCCGGCGCCGACACGGTGATCACCGGCAACTGGGGCAACGACCTCTCCTTGCTGGTCAAGGCCGCCAAGGATGCAGGTCTCACCGCACGCTTCTTCACCTACTATGCCGGTGGCCTGGGCACACCGCAGGCAATGGGCGCTTCGGGCGATAACAAGGTGCTGCAGCTCACCGAGTGGCACATGAACGTGCCGACCAAGACGACAGAGAAATTCGCCCTCGACTTCAACAAGAAGTACCCCGGCGTCTATTTCTACTACCTGCGCGTCAACACCATGACCGAGATGGTCGCCAAGGCAATGAACACCGCCAAGTCGACCGATCCCAAGGCCGTGGCTCTGGCCTTGGAAGACATGCGCTTCCCCGCCGAGAACGGCGAAGTCTGGATGCGCAAGAGCGACCACCAGATGATGCAGCCGCTGTACATTTCGGTATTCAGCAAGGCTGACGGCAAGACGGTCAAGCACGACTCCGAAGGCACGGGCTACGGCTGGAAGACACTGGCATCGGTTTCGCAGCGCGATTCGCAGTTGCCGACCGCCTGCATCATGGAACGCCCGTAAGCGCACCCGAACCGAAACCTCGACGCAAAGGCGCAAAGACGCAAAGAACTTCAAACGCAAATGAATTGCTTGTCTCGCTTGAGCCATTCTTTGCGTCTTTGCGTCTTTGCGTCCAATGCTTCTGCTTGCCTGTAATTCCTAACGCATAACGGAGATCCCGTGGAGTTCGTCGTCATCTCGCTGCTGAACGGCATCACCTACGGTTTGTTGCTGTTCATGTTGTCCAGC
>JAPLRA010000130.1 GCA_026399445.1 Sulfuritalea sp. | reverse complement strand
GAATACGCCCATTGATTACCTCGATTTCGCTTCACCGGTGGCGAGCCTCGGGAGCAAAATGGGCATCGACGCGACCAACAAGTGGCCGGGCGAGACTACGCGCGAGTGGGGCCGGCTGATTACAATGGACAAGGCCGTCAAGGAGCGCGTAGACGCGCTGTGGCAGCAATTGGGATTGTAGGAGAGTGCAATGACCGAACCCGAAGTGATTCCTGCACACGACGAAACAGACGGTCAACTGGACGGGCAGATGGCCTGGTGCCATGTCATGTACGGGCTGCACGCGCTGTCGGCCGTTTCCGGGGTGCTCCCTTCGGCGACAGTGGTGGGCGCCTTCGTTTTCCGCTGGCCGTCGATCATTGCCGTGATCATCAATTACCTCACCCGCGACCAGGTGCGCGGCACCTGGCTGGCGACCCACTGGCGCTGGCAGTTGCGCAGCTTCTGGTTTGCCGCACTGTGGCTGCTGGTGGCCGGGCTGCTGGCGATCACCCTGATCGGCATCCCGGCGGCAATCATGGTCATCGTCGGCACCGGGCTCTGGGTGCTCTACCGGGTGATTCGCGGCTGGCTGGCCCTGAAAGAACGGCGCGGCATGCCGGTACCGGCGGCCTGACACCGGCCTTGCCGGGAAAATCCCCGATGGCCGAAAGCCCGGCTTCGCAGCGCGCACTTGTCATCCGCAAGGCGGGCTACCTGCTGTTTCTGCTGCCGCCGATCCTGATGCCGGCGGGCTGGCTGCTGGGCCGGGATACGGGACTGCCGGACCTGATGGCCTGGTATCCGGTGTTCTGGATTTTCGGCGTGATTCCGCTGCTCGATTACGCCGTCGGCTGCGACACGGCCAATCCGGACGAGGCGACCGAGACGCCGCTCATGCAACAACAACTCTATTACCGCGTCCTGACCCTGCTTGCGGTGCCGATCCAGGTGCTGCTGCTGGCTTGGGCCGGCTGGGTCTTCGTGCACGGCGACCTGGGTTTCTGGGGGCGGCTGGGCTGGCTGGTGTCGATGGGCGTCGTCTCCGGCATCAATGCCATCAACATCGCCCACGAACTGATCCACCGCCACGGCCGCCTCGAGCCCTGGGCAGGTGGCGTGCTGCTCTCGCTGGTGGCCTATGGTGGCTTCAAGGTCGAGCATGTGCGCGGCCACCATGTGCATGTTTCCACGCCGCAGGATGCCTCCTCATCCCGCTATGGCCAGTCGCTCTATGACTTTTTGCCGCATGCCTGGAAGTGGAACTTCCTCAACGCCTGGCGGCTGGAGGCCGAGCGCCTGCAGCGACGCGGCCTGCCGGCCCTGCATTGGCGCAATGAACTGATCTGGTGGTATGGCCTGAGCCTGGCCATCGCGGCCGTCATGACCTGGATCTTTGGCTGGCTCGGCCTGCTGTTCTTCGCCGGCCAGAGCTTCGTTGCCTTCACGGAACTGGAAATCATCAACTACGTCGAGCACTACGGCTTGCACCGGCGTCGCCAGCCGGATGGCCGCTTCGAGCGCACCACCCACCAGCATTCGTGGAACAGCAGCTACCTGGTGACGAATCTTTTCCTGTTCCAGTTGCAGCGTCACTCGGACCACCATGCTCACCCCGCGCGCCGCTATCAGGTGCTGCGCCATTTCGACGACAGCCCGCAACTCCCGGGCGGCTATGCGGCGATGGTGGTGCTCGCGATGGTGCCTCCGCTGTGGCGACGGGTGATGGACCATCGGGTCGAAGCCTACTACCGCAATGAACTGGAGCAATTGGGAGCGGCTGCTTAGCGCGCCTCATCCATCATGCGTGCTTCGATCCATCGGTTGATTCTCCTTCTCGTCACCGGCGTGCTGCTGCAGGGCTGCAGTGCCGTGCGCCTCGGCTACGGCAACGCCGACAGCCTCGTCCGCTGGTGGGCGGATCAGTACGTGAACATGTCGCCCGAGCAGGATGCGCTGGCTCGCGAGCGCCTTGTCCGGATCCATGCATGGCATCGCAAGACCCAGTTGCCGGATTACGTTGCCGTGTTGCGACAAAGCCAGAAGCTCGTCGCCGGCCAGCCAAACGCCGCCGATATGCTGACACTCGGCGACGGCATGATCCGCCTCGGCCGGATCCTGGCGGATCAGGCGACGCCTGACATCGCCGACTTTCTGGCGACCCTCGCCCCCGAGCAGATCGAGCGCATGGCCGAGCGTCTGGCGGACAAGAACCTGGAATACGCCAAGGAGGCTCAGCTCGCGGAGGGCGAAAACGGGCAGCGCAAGGCCCGCTACGCGCGCCTGCTGGAACGGGCGGAATACTGGTTCGGCGATTTCAGCGGCGAGCAGAAGACAGCTTTGCGCCGCATGATCGACGGCCAGAGCGCCGGCAGCCAATTCTGGTACGACGAGCGCTTGCGCCGCCAGCGGGAGTGGCTGGCGCTGGTGCGACAGGTGCAGCGGGATCGCCCGCCGCGTGAGCAGGTGATCCGTTCGCTGCGCGACTATGCGGCACATTTCGACATGCCGGTCGATCCGGCACGCCTGGCGCAGGCACAGGCCCTGCGCCGCACCTCCGCCGAACTCGCCGTGGCGGTGCTTGCCATGACCACGCCAGCGCAACGCGCATATGCCCAGCACAAGATGGGTGACCTGATGCGCGATTTCACCGAACTATCGCAGGAAGCGCGCGCTTAGGCGAAACCGACTACTTTCTGTTGCACACTCCGCGCATACTCCGCGCTTCTCCTCACGTTCAGCAGGAATCGCCATGACTGTTTGCCCGATTGCCATTGCCGTTGGCTGCCAAAAATGCCCGGCTTTCAAGATCTGTCCGCTCAAGGGACTGCTCGGCGACAAGCCGCCTGCGCCTGCGGAGCTGGTCAAACCAAAGGCGTCTGCCAAGCCGCGCCCCGCTGCTGCACGCAAGAAGAAGTAGGCGTGCCGCCGCGTTACCCGCTGCGGACGGTGCAGCGTAACGCGATGATTAACGCACCAATAGCGCGCAGCGAAATGTTGCTGTTTCTCCATTCTGGTGCGTTCCGGTTTCTCCCTTGAGGCACCTGCCCAGAATCGGGCATTCCCGCTTCCACCAGTAGTACCAGTCGATTGCGGCCGTTTGACCGGCCTTGTCGATGGCATGGCACGACCCTCGCTATGGAAGGACTGCACCGTTTCAATCCAAACGGTCGGTCCGCTCACATCCATTGAAAGGAGTCCTGCCATGTCTCGTCGCAACTTCATCAAGGCCACCGCTGTTTCCATAGCTCTGGCTGCCTCCGGCTTCGCTTCACTGCCGGCTATCGCTGCCGACACCATCAAGGTCGGCATCCTGCATTCCCTTTCAGGCACCATGGCCATTTCGGAAACCGCGCTGAAGGAAACCGCGCTGATGACCATCGCCGAGATCAACGCCAAGGGCGGGGTGATGGGCAAGCAGCTCGAAGCCGTGGTGGTCGACCCGGCCTCCAACTGGCCGTTGTTTGCCGAGAAGGCCCGCCAGCTGCTGACGCAGGACAAGGTCGCGGTGACCTTCGGCTGCTGGACCTCGGTCTCGCGCAAGTCGGTGAACCCGGTGTTCAAGGAACTCAACGGTCTCCTGTTCTACCCCGTCCAGTACGAGGGTGAGGAACTCGAGAAGAACGTCTTCTACACCGGCGCCGCACCCAACCAGCAGGCGATCCCGGCGGTCGAATACCTGATGAGCAAGGACGGCGGCTCGGCCAAGCGCTGGGTGCTGCTCGGCACCGACTACGTTTATCCGCGCACCACCAACAAGATCCTGCGCGCCTTCCTCAAGTCGAAGGGCGTCGCCGAAGCCGACATCATGGAGGAGTACACCCCCTTCGGTCATAGCGACTACCAGACCATCATCGCCAAGATCAAGAAGTTCGCCGGCGAGGGCAAGAAGACGGCCGTGGTGTCGACCATCAACGGTGACTCCAACGTGCCCTTC
>JAPLRA010000128.1 GCA_026399445.1 Sulfuritalea sp. | reverse complement strand
GCAATAACTGGTCGACTTCGACATACTCCTTGCCCTGCAACTGGTACAGATGCGCCACCTTGAAGGGTTTGCGGCCCTCGCCGACGAACAGCTGGCCGTCCTTTTTCACGGTGCCCTGATGCACGCGAAAGACGCCGACCTTGCCCATGTAGGGGTCGACAATGACCTTGAAGACGTGGGCGAGCACATGCAGCGAGGGGTCGGGACGCGCATCGAAAGCCTCGCCGGCCTGTGCGGATTCGCCGCGATAGAACAGCGGCGGATTGCCTTCGGCCGGATTCGGCGCCAGACTCGCCAGCACATGCAAGAGCTCCTGAACGCCGGCGCCGGTGCGCGCCGACGCGAACAGGATGGGAATCAGATGGCCGGCGCGCAGGGCCTTCTCGAATGGCGCATGCAGTTCGGCCGCATCGGGGTCCTTGCCTTCTTCCAGGTAGCGCGCCAGCAACGACTCGTCTTCTTCCACCAGCTGGTCGATCAGTTCGCGGTGGGCGTGGGCGATCGAATCGAAATCGGCATCGCCCGCATCGTGCTCCAGCACCTCCACCACGTCGCGTCGATCGTGCGCCGGAAGGTCGAGCAGCAGGCACTCCTTGCCGAAGCGCTCGCGGATCTCGCCGACGAGCCCCGGCAGGTCGACGTTTTCGGCATCGATCTTGTTGATCAGGATCATCCGCGCCAGGCCACGTGCCTGGGCCGCATGCATCATGCGCTCGGTCGCCAACTCAATGCCGGTCTGAGCATTGATCACCACCACGGCGGTATCGACGCCCGCCAGCGCGGCGGTGGCCTGACCCGAAAAATCAGGATAGCCGGGGGTGTCCAGAAGGTGGATATGCACACCCTCCCAGGCAAAGTTGACCAGCGCCGAATTCAGCGAATGGCCCGCCGACTTTTCCTGCGCGTCAAAATCGCAGACGGTATTGCCCTTCTCCACGCTGCCTTTTGCGTTGATCGCGCCGGCCTTGAACAGCAGGGCTTCTGCCAGCGTGGTTTTGCCGGCGCCGCCGTGGCCGACAAGGGCAACGGCGCGGATCGATTCGGTGGTGTACTTGGCCATGATGCGAACTTCCCCTGTCAAATGTCTTGCGTTCAATTTTACCCCGACACATCCGATCGGCCGGATGTGAGCGGACCATCGTGCGTAGCTCGATTGCCGTCCGCTGGATTTGTCACGATAATGCCCGTATCGTCAAAGGGATATCTTGATGGAGCGCAACGAAAAGAGCAGGGTGCTGCAGCAGGAAGGGAGCCCCGACTCTGTCGCAACAGATTCGGTTGCGCAGGCTCCGAACCCGGACAATATCGATAACCCCGCATCCCGCGAGCCTTCGCTGGCTTTCCTCAGGTATACGATCGCGGCCCTGCTCACGGGTGCAATCGGATTTCTGATCGTCATCCTGGTCTTCGCCCCGGATCAACACGTGCGCGCTGTGGGGCCCTTGCTGATGGTTCTGGTGGCTGCCATAGCGGGGTTCTTTCTCTCGCAGGGCCGGATTCGAGCCACCCTCAATGTACTGGCTTTCGGCATCTGGACTGTCGCGACTGGAATCGCGGTATTCAACGGCGGGGTGCGCACACCCATAGTCATCGCCTACCCGGTCATCATCATGATGATCGGCTGGCTGATCAGCTCGCGCGCGGCGCTGACCGTGGCGGGTCTGACCATCGCCGCCACCGTCGGCTTCGTTCTAGGGGAATCGTGGGACGTGTTGCCAAAGCAGTTGCCCACTCCACCGGCGATGCACGGCGTTGTTCAAGTCCTCATCTTCGCCGTTTCCACGATGCTGATCGTCTTTCTGGTGCGTTCCTATCAAAGCCGGCTCGCGGACCTGGGCAGAGTGGGCAGCGAGTTGGCTCAACGCACGGCCGAAATGGAAGCGAGCCGGGCAGACCTTTACCGGGCGCAAGCGGTTGCCAAGATCGGAAGCTGGGTATACGACCTTGCGACCGACACCCTGCAGTTGTCCGCCGAGACCTGTCGCATCTTTGGCCTGCCGGAAGGCAGCACAGGAAGTCGCGACACCTATCTGGCGCGAACTCACGCAGAAGACCGGGCATTGGTGAGTGCCGCTTGGCAGGCAGCACTCAAGGGAGAAGCCTTCGACTACGAACACCGCATCGTGGTCCGCAAGGCAATCCGCTGGGTCCGGCAGCAGACCGAACCCGAGTTCGCACCGGATGGCACGCCGCTGCGCGCCGTAGGGGTCTCGCAGGACATCACCGAGCGCAAGCTGGCTGCGGATTCCCTGCGCTCCAGTGAAGAACGCTATCGCATCGCTTTTCGCACCAGCCCGGACGCGATCAACATCAACCGCATTGCCGATGGCTGCTATATCGACGTCAATGAGGGCTTTGAGCGCCTGACTGGCTGGAGTCGGGAGGAAGCCATCGGCCACAGTTCCCTTCACCTGGATATCTGGTCCGATCAGGCGGATCGTCAGCGTATGATCGACGTGCTCAGGCGTGATGGATTCTGCGAGAACCTACAATTCCGCTTCCGCCGCAAGGATGGGAGCGAACTGGTCGGCCTGATGTCGGTCCATCCCATTCGACTGGATGGTACCGAATGCATCCTGTCGGTCACCCGCGACATAACGGCGCGCATTCGCATCGAGGACTCGCTGAAGCAGAAGGAGCGCTACCAGCGTGCCCTGCTCGACAATTTTCCGTTCGCGGTCTGGCTCAAGGATGTCGAGAGCCGCTTTCTCTCCGTCAACACGGGATTCGTTCGCACCTTTGGCAAGAAAGATCCCGCTGAACTGATAGGCAGGAATGACTTCGACATCGCTCCGCACGACATGGCCGAAGGCTACCGGGCCGACGACCGCGAGGTGATGGCTTCGCGCCAGACCAAGAGCGTCGAGGAATTGATTCTCACTGACGGCGAACGCAAGTGGTTTGAAACCGTCAAGGCGCCGGTCCTCGGCGACAACGGGGAACTACTCGGCACGGTGGGCTTCGCGCGCGACATCACCGAGCGCAAGGCGACCGACGAGGAAATAAAACGGCTGGCGTTCTACGACTCCCTGACGCATCTGCCGAACAGAAGGCTGCTGCATGACCGCTTGAAGCATGCGCTGGCCTCCAGTACCCGCAGCGGCAAACCGGTGGCCGTGCTGTTTATCGACCTCGACAACTTCAAGACGCTCAACGACACCCTCGGCCACCATGTCGGGGACCTGCTGCTGCAACAGGTTGCGGAGCGGCTGACCAGTTGCGTCCGCGAAGGCGACACCGTGGCGCGCCTGGGGGGCGACGAGTTTGTCGTTGTCCTCGAGGACCTGAGCAACGCCTTGTACGAAGCTGCCACCCATGCCGAAAGCGTCGGTGAAAAAATCCTCGCGGCGCTCAACCAGCCCTACGACCTGGCCGGTCATCCCTGCGCCAGCACGCCCAGCATCGGCATTGCCCTGTTTGCCGATCCCGAGACCACCATCGATGAACTGATGAAACGGGCCGATGTCGCGATGTACCAGGCCAAGGATGCGGGCCGCAACACACTGCGCTTTTTCGATCCGGAGATGCAGGCGGCCGTGGCTGCCCGCGTCGCACTCGAAGCCGATCTGCGTGAGGGCCTGGAACTGGCCCAACTGCTGCTTCACTATCAGGTGCAGGTCGACGGCGCGGGGCGCGTGACGGGAGCGGAAGCGCTGGTGCGCTGGCAGCATCCGCAGCGCGGTCTGGTCTCCCCGGCCGAGTTCATTCCGCTGGCGGAAGAAACCGGGCTGATCCTGCCGCTGGGCGATTGGGTGCTGGCCACCGCTTGCCATCAACTGGTGGCCTGGGCTCGACAGCCGGCAACGGCGCATCTGACACTGGCCGTCAATGTCAGCGCCCGCCAGTTCCGTCGCAAGGATTTCGTGCGGCAGGTGCGGGCCATACTCGAAAGCTCCGGAGCCAACCCGCACAAGCTCAAGCTGGAACTCACCGAAAGCCTGCTGCTGGAAGATGTCGAGGACATCATCGCCAAGATGAATGTGCTGAAAGCACTCGGCGTCAGTTTCTCGCTGGATGACTTTGGCACCGGCTATTCGTCGCTTTCATATCTGAAGCGCCTGCCGCTGGACCAGTTGAAGATCGATCAATCCTTCGTCCGCGACATCCTGACCGATCCCAATGATGCCGCGATTGCGCGCACCATCGTCGCCCTCGCCGAGAGTCTGGGGCTTTCGGTGATTGCCGAGGGGGTGGAAACCGAGGCGCAGCGGGAATTCCTTGCCCGTGCCGGCTGCCATGCCTGCCAGGGCTATCTGTTCGGCCGTCCGCTGCCGACGGAAGCGTTCGGGGAACTGATCCGCCGGGCGTGAGGCCTGCCGCCGCCCTAGTTCTTGGCCGTGTTGTGATCGCGCGAGGGGATGCGCCAGAGCCAGACAGAGGTTGACAGGCCAATGACGGCGAGCAGGACTTGCAGCCCGGGCATGGCGGACAGCGTCCAGATCGAAGCGCAGATGGTCAGGCTCATCGCCGTGATGGCAACCACCTTGATGCGAAACGGAATACTGTGGTGCCGCCGCCATTCGACGATGAGGGGTCCGAAGGTCGGATTGGAGATCAGCCAGCGATAGAAGGGTTCCGACGCGCGGGCATAGCAGGCGGCAGCCACCAGAACAAAGGGCGTCGTCGGCAGGCCGGGAAGGAACACGCCAATGATGCCCAGCAGCAGGGCGAGACTGCCCACGGTCCACAGCACCATGCGCACCAGCATGGACGGGTGGAGTTCCGACTCGGGGATTTCGTAGGGGGGTTCTTCTTCGATCATCCCAAGGCGCGCTCAATGAAGTGGCGCGGCACCTGGGAGCGCGGCACGCGGCCGGAAAACCAGCTGCGGACATCCTCATCAAGGCCGAGCCCGTGCATGTAGTTGTAGAGCGCCTTGTTCAGCGCGATGCCGAGTGCATCGTGGTCGACACCGCTCGGGTCAATGAAGCCGACGTCGTTTTTGGCGAACGAGATGGGCGGCAGCGGCTTGAGCCTGACGCCGTACTGTTCGGGGTGCAGCCCCACCGGCGAGTGCACGGTACAGGCAAAGCGATGGAAGAAGCCGGACTGGATGCAACCGGCGGCGAACAGCTGGCGCACATACTCCAGCGCATCGACCGTGTCCTGCACGGTTTGTGTCGGGAAGCCGTACATGAGGTAGGCGTGCACCAGAATGCCGGCATCAGTGAAGGCATGCGTCACCTTTGCCACCTGCTCGACCGAGACGCCTTTCTGCATCAACTTCAGCAGACGGTCGGAGGCGACTTCCAGCCCGCCGGAAACGGCGATGCAGCCACTATCCGCAAGTTCGGCGCACAACTCGGGGGTAAATGATTTCTCGAAGCGGATGTTGCCCCACCACGAGATGGCCCGCTGGCGCCGCTGCAGTTCAGCAGCAAGCGCCTTCAGGGCTTTGGGCGGAGCGGCCTCGTCGACGAAATGGAAGCCCGTCTGGCCGGTCTCGGCGATGATGGTCTCGATGCGGTCGACCAGGGTCGTGGCGGCAACCGCCTCGTAGCGCGAGATATAGTCCAGCGAGACATCGCAGAAGCTGCACTTTTTCCAGTAGCAGCCATGGGCCACGGTCAGCTTGTTCCATGGGATTGAGCATGTCCAGCAAGGACAGGTAGCGGTCCAGAGGCAGGCCGTCCCAGGTCGGCGTTCCCGCGTCGGCAAAGGCTATGTCCGGTTCGCCGGCATCGATGCAGCGCACGCCTTCCGCAGCACGAACGAAAGTGCGCACCAGCCTGTCCGCCGGTCGCTTGCCTTGCAGGTGTTCGAGCAGGGCCAGCAGCGGGCGCTCGCCATCATCGAGGGTGACGTAGTCGAAATAGTCGAACACCCTCGGCTCGGCGAGTTCGCGCAGTTCGGTATTGACGAAGCCGCCGCCAAGAACCGTGATGATCGACGGGTCGTGCGCCTTGATCACCTGCGCGATGCGGAATGCGCCATACACGTTGCCGGGAAAGGGCGCCGACACCAGCACGACGCGCGGCGCATGCCGCTCCACGGCTGCCAGCGTCAGCTCGCGCAGGATGCTGTCGACCAGAGTGGGCGACGCCGCCAAGGCCTTGGCCAGGGGATCGAAGCTGGCCTGACTCTGTGCCAGAGACTCGGCATAGCGCACGAATTCAAAGCGCGGATCGACCGCGTCGCGCAGCACATCGGCGATGTCGTTGAGGTAGAGGGTGGCGAAGTGCCGGGCCCGATCCTGCACCCCGAGTGCGCCGAACGCCCAGGCCAGCGGATCGCCGCCGTCGGGATCGACATAAGCGTCGAGCGGCTCGAAGCGCGGCCCTTCGGGAAGGAAGTTGCGGCCGCCGATGCGATGCCCGATGGACGGATCACGCCCCTGCAGGAAAGCCACCGCGCATTCAATGGTGGCGAGATAGTGGTCGAACGCCCGGTCGAAGGCCTGTACCCGTTGCGTACGCTTCGGTTTCGGCAATGCGGCAATGCACTCGCGAACAGCGAGCAAGCCCACGCGTGAAAACAGCCGCAGGACAAGAGCCAGGGCCAGATCCTCCTGCACCGCCGCGACGCCGCGCGAGCGCAGGAAGCCGGTCAGGTAGGCCGTCGACGGATAAGGCGTGTTGAGCTGCGTCATCGGCGGGATGACGGAAAGGACGCGCATGGACTCGGCGTGTTCCATGCTCAAGCCGACTATTCGACGGTAACGCTCTTCGCCAGATTGCGCGGCTTGTCCACGTCGGTGCCCTTCACCAGCGCCGCGTGATACGACAGCAATTGCAGCGCAATGACATGCAGCACCGGTGACAGCAGACCGTAATGTTCCGGCAGGCGCAAGACGTGGACGCCCTCTTCTTCATCCACTGCGGAATCGGCATCGGCGAAAACATAAAGTTCGCCGCCGCGCGCGGCGACTTCCTTCAGGTTGGACTTGAGTTTTTCCAGCAAAGCATCATTGGGCGCGATGCTGATCACTGGCATGTCCTTGTCGACCAGCGCCAATGGGCCGTGCTTGAGTTCACCGGCCGGATAGCCCTCGGCATGGATGTAGGAGATTTCCTTGAGCTTTAGCGCGCCTTCGAGCGCGATCGGATAGTGGTGGCCGCGACCGAGGAACAGTGCGTGATGCTTGTCGGCGAAGCGCTTTGCCCATACTTCGATCTCGGGCTCGAGCGCCAGTACTTTCTGCACGGCGACCGGCAGGTGGCGCAAAGCCTTCAAGTGTCCGGATTCCTGCTCGGGCGTCAGGCGTCCCGCCTGTTTGGCCAACGTCACCGCCAGCAGGAACAGCGCCGCCAACTGGGTGGTGAAGGCCTTGGTCGAGGCGACGCCGATCTCGGGACCCGCGCGGGTGAGGAAGCGCAGCGCGCATTCGCGCACGATCGCTGATTCGGGCACGTTGCAGATCGCCAGCGTGCGGCCCATGCCGAGGGCCTTGGCATGCTTGACCGAGGCCAGCGTGTCTGCGGTTTCGCCGGACTGTGAAATCGCCACCACGAGTTGTTCAGGGTTGGGCACCGAGACGCGGTAGCGATACTCGCTGGCGATTTCCACGCTGCACGCGATGCCCGCCAGTTGCTCGATCCAGTAGCGTGCGACGAGGCCGGCGTGATAGCTGGTACCGCAGGCGAGAATCAGCACGGAGCGCACGTCTTTCAGCATTTCCGGCGCGGCGACGCCGAACAGGTTGGGCGTCAGGGTCTGCGCACCGCCGATCATTTCCAGCGTGGCGGCCAGCGCCTGCGGCTGCTCGAAGATCTCCTTCTGCATGTAGTGCTGGTAATCGCCCAGCTCCACATCGTCAGCGGAGAGCGTGCTCACATGCACCGGGCGATCCGCCGGCACGTTCATCGCCGTACCGCCAGCGCCGACTATTCGAATTACACCGCGCTTGAGTTCCGCGACGTCGCCGTCTTCAAGGTAGATCATGCGGCGCGTGACCTGCAGCAGAGCCGACGCGTCTGACGCCGCGTAGTTGCCATCCTCGCCGAGTCCCAGCAACAAGGGTGCGCCGTGGCGGGCTACGACGATGCGATCGTCCCATTCCTGCAAGACGGCGATGGCGTAGGCGCCGATCAGGCGCAATGTCGTCAGGCGCACGGCTTCGAACAAGTCGGGTGTCGACTTCAGCGTGTGCTGAATCAGGTGGGCAATGACTTCGGTATCGGTATCCGAGCTGAACGCGTAGCCGGCCGCCGTCAGTTCCTGCTTCAGCTCGGCATAGTTCTCGATGATGCCGTTATGCACCACGGCCAGGCCGGCGGAAACGTGAGGGTGCGCGTTGCGCTCGGAGGGTACGCCATGCGTCGCCCAACGGGTGTGGGCGATGCCGTGGTGCGCCACCTGGCCTTCAGCCTGCGCCGCCAGTTCGGCAACGCGGCCGACGCTGCGCAGGCGCGTCAATGTCGGGTTAAGCAGCGCCAGTCCGGCCGAGTCGTAGCCGCGATACTCCAGCTTCATCAAGCCTTCGATCAGCACCGGGACAATGTTGCGCTCGGCAACGGCTGCGACGATGCCGCACATGGCTCAGCCCTTCTTCTTCACAGGACGCTTCCAGCCGGGAATCGACGCCTGCTTGGCACGCGACACTGTCAATTGATCAGGCGGAGCATCCTTGCTCAAGGTCGTGCCGGCGCCAATCGTGGCGCCGCGGCCGACAGTGACCGGAGCGACCAGTTGGGTGTCCGAGCCGATGAAGACATCGTCCTCGATGACGGTGCGGTGCTTGTTGGCACCGTCGTAGTTGCAGGTGATGGTGCCGGCGCCGACATTGACGCGACGGCCGATGGTGGCATCGCCGATATAGGCGAGATGGTTGGCTTTGGAGCTATCGGCGATGGTTGAATTCTTCACTTCGACGAAATTGCCGATATGTACACCGGTACCGAGTTCGGTTCCCGGCCGCAGGCGCGCGTAAGGCCCGATGATGTTGTCCGCGCCGACGACCGCATCTTCGATGTGGCAGAAGGGAGCAATGCGAGTACCGCTGCCGATGCGGCAGTTCTTCAGCACGCAGTTGGCGCCGATCAACACGTTGTCGGCGAGCTCGACGCGGCCTTCGAAAACGCAATTGACGTCAATGGCGACATCACGTCCGCATTTGAGTTCGCCGCGTACGTCGATGCGCGCCGGATCGGCCAGCGTCACGCCGGCTTCCATCAGTCGCTCGGCAATGGTTCGCTGATGCACGCGCTCCAGCGCGGCGAGCTGGAGCTTGCTGTTGACACCCTCGGTTTCCCAAGGCCCATCCGGATGCGCGGTCACCACCGGCATGCCTTCGGCCACGGCCAGGGCAACGATGTCGGTCAGGTAGTACTCGCCCTGCACGTTGCGATTGCCCAGCATCGGCAGCCAGCGCGCCAGTGCCGCAGTGGGCGCCACAAGTATCCCGGTATTGATTTCACGGATTGCCCGCTCGGCATCATCGGCATCCTTCTCCTCGACGATGCGCGTGACCGCGCCGTCAACCCTGACAATGCGTCCATAACCCTGCGGGTTCTCCAGATGCGCGGTGAGCAGCGCCAGGGATCCGCTGCCAGCCGCATCGATCAATCGCTGCAGGGTGGCAGCTCGTATCAATGGAACGTCACCATAGAGCACCAGCGTCTGCAAAGTCGGCGCTGGCGAGACGGCGGCAAACTGCGGCATGGCCTGCAGCACCGCGTGACCGGTACCGAGCTGCGGCTCCTGCAGGGCCCAAGTGAGATCGGGTGCGTCGAGTGCGCCGCGAACTTTTTCGCCACCGTGACCGTACACCACGCAGATTTTCGTCGCGCCGATGGCTCGCGCGGTGTCGAGCACGTGGCCAAGCAAGGGCTTCCCCGCCAGCGGGTGCAATACCTTGGGCAAGTCGGAGTGCATCCGCTTGCCCTGCCCCGCCGCGAGGATGACGACGTTCAAGGCTGGCTTACCGGGGCAGCGTAGTGGAACCCATGAGGAACTGATCGACGGTGCGGGCGCACTGGCGACCTTCGCGAATCGCCCACACCACAAGCGACTGGCCGCGCCGCATGTCGCCGGCGGCAAACACGCCCGGCACGTTGGTACTGTAGGCCTGCCTGCCTTCGGTATCAGCCTTGGCATTGCCACGCGCATCCTTGTCGACGCCAAAGGCATCGAGCACGCCGCCGACCGGGTTGACGAAGCCCATCGCAAGGAATGCGAAATCGGCCGGTATCTCGAATTCCGAACCCGGCACTTCGCTCATCCTGCCGTCTGCCCATGACAGGCGAACCGCCTTGATGGCCTTGAGCTTCCCATTCTCGCCGACGAAGGCCTTGGTGCCGATCGACCAGTCGCGCACGCAACCTTCATCGTGCGACGAGGACGTGCGCATGCGCAGCGGCCAGTAGGGCCAGGTCATAGGGCCGTTTTCCTGCTCGGGCGGGCGCGCCAGCAGTTCGATCTGGGTGATGCTGGCCGCGCCGTGGCGATTGGAGGTGCCGACGCAATCGGAACCCGTATCGCCGCCACCGATGACGACAACATGCTTACCCTTGACGTTGATCGGATTCTTGCTGCCGCCGGAAACTTCCTTGTTCTGCGGAATCAGGAACTCCAGCGCGAAATGCACGCCTTCAAGTTCACGGCCCGGCACCGGAAGATCGCGCGGATTTTCGGCACCGCCGGCCAGCACCACGGCATCGAAATCCTTCTTCAACTGCTCCGGGCTGACGGTCTTCTTCGCATCATTGACCACGCCCTTGGGCAAGGCAGCGCTGGTCACCATGGTGCCGGTAGCGAACTTGACGCCTTCCGCCTTCATCTGCGCCATGCGCCAGTCGATCAGGCGCTTGTCCAGCTTGAAGTCGGGAATGCCATAACGCAGCAGGCCGCCGATGCGGTCGTTCTTCTCGAACACCGTAACGGCATGGCCGGCGCGGGCCAGCTGCTGTGCGGCAGCCATGCCGGCAGGGCCTGAGCCGACCACGGCAATCTTCCTGCCGGTCTTCTTCGGCGCAGGCTGAGGCACCACCCAGCCGTTCTCGCCGGCTTTGTCGATGATGGCGCGTTCGATGGATTTGATGCCGACCGGGGTCTGCGGAATGTTCAGCGTGCAGGCGGCCTCGCAGGGTGCGGGGCAGATGCGGCTGGTGAACTCGGGAAAGTTGTTGGTCGAATGCAGGGTCTCGATCGCCTCGCGCCACTTGCCCTTATAGACAAGATCATTCCAGTCCGGAATCAGGTTGTTCACCGGGCAGCCGTTGTTGCAGAACGGGATGCCACAGTCCATGCAGCGCGCACCTTGCGTCTTGGCCTGATCGTCATTCAGATGCGGAATGAATTCGCGATAGTGATGGATGCGGATCGTCGCCTTCTCGTAGCTTTCCGAAATGCGTTGAAACTCGAGGAATCCGGTGGGCTTGCCCATTACGCAGCCTCCTTCAGCCGGGTCGCCGCAATTTCCTTCAGGGCGCGACGATACTCATTCGGGAACACCTTGACGAATTTGCCGCGCGCCTTGCTCCAGTCGGCGAGCAGCGCCTTGGCTCGTTCGCTGCCGGTCAGGCGGGCATGCTGTTCGATCATGCGCTTGAGTTGCGCCTCGTCGCTCTGGCCGCGATGCCGAGTACCGTCGTCAGCCTGCTCCGTATCGGGCAGGACTTTTTCCAGCACGACCATCGCCGGATTGCAGCGCTGTGCAAACATGCCATCTTCATCATAAACGTAGGCGATGCCGCCCGACATGCCCGCGGCAAAATTGCGCCCGGTGAGGCCGAGCACGGCGACGGTGCCGCCGGTCATGTACTCGCAACCGTGATCACCGGTTCCCTCCACGACTGCCGTAGCGCCTGAATTGCGCACACCGAAGCGTTCGCCGGCGACGCCGCGGAAGAACACTTCGCCTTCGGTAGCGCCGTAGAGCACCGTGTTGCCGACGATGATGTTTTCGTTGGGCACGCCGCGGAAGGCCGACGGCGGGCGCACGATGATGCGGCCGCCGGAAAGCCCCTTGCCGACGTAATCGTTGGCTTCGCCGGTCAGATCGAGCGTGATGCCGCGCGCGAGGAAGGCGCCGAAGCTCTGCCCGGCCGTGCCGGTGAACTTGATGGTGATGGTGTCGTCGGGCAGGCCCTCGTGGCCCTTGCTCTTCGCCACCTGGTGCGACAGCAGCGTGCCTACCGTGCGGTTCTGGTTCCGGATCGGCGACTCGATCACCACCTTCTTGCCGTGATCCAGCGCCGCTGCGGCCTTGGCGATCAGGCCGTGATCCAGCGCCTTGGACAAGCCATGATCCTGGGTTTCGCTATGGCGGGAGGAGACGCCCTTCACCTCCGGCCGCCGGTAGAAAATGCGCGAGAAGTCGAGACCCTTGGCCTTCCAGTGGTCGACGCCTTTGCGCATGTCTAGCAAATCGGAGCGGCCGATCAGGTCGTCGAACTTGCGGATGCCGATCTGCGCCATCCGTTCGCGCACTTCCTCAGCGACGAAGAAAAAGTAATTGACCACGTGCTCGGGTTGTCCGGAGAAGCGCTCGCGCAGCACCGGGTCCTGCGTCGCAACGCCGACCGGGCAGGTATTGAGGTGGCACTTGCGCATCATGATGCAGCCTTCGACCACCAGCGGGGCGGTGGCGAAGCCAAACTCGTCGGCGCCGAGCAGGGCGCCGATCAGGACGTCACGGCCGGTCTTCATCTGGCCGTCGGCCTGGACGCGAACTCGACCGCGCAAGCGGTTGAGCACCAGGGTCTGCTGCGTCTCGGCGAGGCCCAGTTCCCATGGCGTGCCGGCGTGCTTGATCGACGAAATCGGCGAAGCGCCGGTGCCGCCGTCATGACCTGCGATCACGACGTGATCGGCCTTGGCCTTGACGACCCCGGCAGCAACCGTACCGACACCGATTTCCGACACCAGCTTGACCGAGATGCTGGCCTCCGGATTGGAGTTCTTCAGGTCATGGATCAGTTGCGCCAGATCCTCGATCGAGTAGATATCGTGGTGTGGCGGCGGCGAAATGAGCTGCACGCCCGGCACCGAATGACGCAGGAAGCCAATGTATTCGGACACCTTGTGGCCGGGCAGTTGGCCGCCTTCGCCAGGCTTGGCGCCTTGCGCCATCTTGATCTGGATCTGGTCGGCATTGGCCAGGTATTCGGCCGTGACGCCGAAGCGGCCGGATGCCACCTGCTTGATCGCCGAACGCAGGCTGTCGCCCGCCTTGAGTGCGATGTCGCGGGCGATACGGCTTTTGCCGATGACGCTGGCGAGCGTGCTGCCAGCCGCCACGGGCTTGAAGCGCATGCGATCCTCACCGCCTTCGCCGGTGTTCGACTTGCCGCCGATGCGGTTCATGGCGATGGCCAGTGTGGTGTGCGCTTCCGTGGATATGCTGCCCAGCGACATGGCGCCGGTGGCAAAGCGCTTGACGATGTCCTTGGCCGACTCCACTTGATCGAGAGGAACCGCCGGGCCCGCCGGCTTGATCTCGAACAATCCGCGCAGGGTCATGTGGCGGTGACCCTGATCGTTGATCAGCTTGGCATACTCCTTGTAGGTCTCGTACTTGCCCGCGCGCGTCGCGTGCTGCAGCTTGGCGATGGCATCCGGGGTCCACATGTGCTCTTCGCCGCGGACACGGAAGGCGTATTCGCCGCCGCAGTCGAGCATGCTGGCGAGAACCGGGTTGGCGCTGCAGGCATCGGCATGCGTCTTCAATGCCTCTTCCGCGACTTCCTTCAGGCCGATGCCTTCGATCTTGGTCGGGGTACCGGCGAAGTAACGGTTCACGAAATCGGACGACAGGCCGACCGCCTCGAAAATCTGCGCGCCGCAATAGGACTGATAGGTCGAGATGCCCATCTTGGACATCACTTTCATCAAGCCCTTGTTGATGGCTTTGGTGTAGTTCTTCTGCGCCGCATATGCCGTCGGCTTGTTCGGCAACTGTCCGGCGATCGCGGCGATGCTTTCGAAGGCGAGCCAGGGATGAATCGCCTCGGCGCCGTAGCCGGCAAGCGTGGCGAAATGATGCACTTCACGCGCGGCGCCGGTTTCCACGACCAGGCCGCAGGAGGTGCGCAGCCCGACCCGCACCAAGTGCTGATGGACGGCGGAGCAGGCCAGCAAAGCCGGAATCGGGGCGCGCTCCTGGCTTACCGCACGGTCGGAGAGGATGACGACGCTGTAGCCCGCCCCTACCGCACGTTCGACGCGGGTGCACACCGCGTACAGGGAACGGCTCATGCCCGCCGAGCCTTCTCCCGCTGGCGTGGTGATATCGACCACGATGGGACGGAAGGTGCCCTTGGTCAGGTCGTCGATCTTCTTCAGCTTGGCCATGTCGGCCGGCGAAAGGATCGGTTGATGCACCTCGAGGCGCGGCGTCGGCTTGGTTTCGTCGACTCCGAGCAGGTTGGGGTTGGGGCTGACCAGGGAAATCAGCGACATGACTATTTCTTCGCGGATCGGATCGATCGGCGGATTCGTCACCTGGGCAAACAACTGCTTGAAATAGCTGAACAGGGGCTTGGCCCGGTCAGACAGCACCGGCAAGGGGCTGTCATTGCCCATGGCGCCCGTAGCTTCCTCGCCCAGTGTGGCCATCGGCTCGAGGATGAACTTGAAGTCTTCCTGGGTGTAGCCAAAGGTCTGCTGTACCTTCAGCAGCGAGCCGCAAGGCTTTTCTTCGGACTTTACCTCGGGCAGATCATCGACGAAGTAGCGCGACTGCTCGATCCATTTTCTGTACGGCTTGGCCGTGGACATGGTGCGCTTGAGTTCGGCGTCGTCGATGATGCGTCCCTGCTCGAGATCGATGAGGAACATCTTGCCCGGCTGCAGCCGCCACTTCTTGACGATGCG